>CAKUME010000215.1 GCA_934667575.1 uncultured Eubacteriales bacterium
GCTCTGCTGCAGGCAGTCGCGGTGCACATCGAGCGTGACGCGAATGGTGGGATATTGCCGGAGCAGCTTTTCCACCGTGACCATCGACCGATCGTAGGCGCCGCGGTAGGGGGTGTCGTACACCTGCGTGTCGTGGATGGTCACAATGCCCGCCGCATTGAGCTTGCGCGTGATCGCGTCGCCCACGGTCACGACGCTATGCGATGCGTCGGTGGTGCGCACGGCAAAGCTGTCGTCGTAATAGCCGGTATAGTCGTCCATATAGGCTTCGGAAGTGTGCGTGTGGTAAATGAGCACCTGCGGCTCGCTGGTTTGCTGCACCGCCAGCTCCACCGGCTGTGCGAGCAGCGCGGCGATGTCGATCTCGGACGCGGACTTACTCTTGATGCGCACGCCGCCGTAAACCAGATTGCCGCCCTGCGAAAGATCCACTTCCTCCACGCGGTGCGCTTCGTCCTGCGGCGACGGAGACGAGGCCGCAGTCGACGGTTCGGCGGCGGGCGCATCGGACGACACCGCCTGCGGCAGAGAGCTTGGATTTGCCGACGCCGTGGCCGGCACCGCATCGGACGACGCAGACGATGCGGAATGCGCGCCGTTGAGCACGAGCGCCGCCGAGCGGAGCGCCAGATCCGGCAGCCGGTCGGCGAACACCGCCGTTACAAACAGCGCCGCAGCGGTGAGCACCGCCGCCCACGCAAGCACATTCCTTTTTTTTTGCGTTTTCAATGGCGTACACATCCTTTTTCAGACTGATGGGACTACTTGTATCCTATGCGCCGAAAAAAAGGATTAGACCTGTGCGCCTACGCCATCAGCTGCTGAAGCTCCTCCATGGAGAGCGACGGCTGCAGTGCATGGTTCACCGTGAGCGCAACCATGTGGGACGCGCGGCGAATGAGCAGATCGACGCTGCGCGGGGTCACGATCATATTCGGGCGGGCATCCGGCGCGGCAGGCGCGTCGGCCCATTCCGAAACGAAGGTGCGCGCGTCCACCACGGTGGGCACGCCAACGGAAAACACCGGCACGCCCATGGTTTCGCGGTCGATGGCGGGGCGGGCGTTGCGCACGCCGGAGCCGGGCGACAGCCCGGTGCTGCTGAACTGCACGGTGTTGCCCAGACGCGAAAGGCTCATGGCCGCCAGCGCGTCGATTACGATCAAAAAATCCGGTCGAACGGCGCGCACCACGCCGCGCAGCAGCTCGGCCGTTTCCACACCGGTGTTGCCCAGCACGCCCGGCGTGATCACCGACACCGGGCGCAGGCCGTCGAGCCCGGCGGATTTGGGCAGCGCGCCGCGCAAATGGCGGGTAGCTAAAATTTCCCGTGCCGCATGCGGGCCAACGGCATCGGGCGTGATCGCCTCGTTACCCAGCCCGGCCACCATGGCTTCGCCCGTGGGCAAAAGCGGCTGCAAGGCGCGGGCCAGCGCCGGGGCGCAGCAATTTTCGTCGTCGGCATATTCCGCAAAAGGCGGCAGCTCCGCCGTGATATAAACGCCGGGGGGCTTATGCAGCGTGCGCGCGGCAGACTCGCTGCGGATATGCAGGTATGTGAGACGCACGCGGCCGTCCGATTGCTCCGTTTGTTCCGCGCCGGGCGGCAGCGCCCCCGCCCGCTCGGTTTCTTCCAGTGCCAAATCCGTGCGAAAAAACAAGATGGGTTCTCCGTCCTTCCGGCGAAGGTATCGCCGTTTCATAGTATCGTCCGTGCGGCGCGCCGCTATTCATGCGGCTTGCGTTTGGCGTCGCGTTGTGCTATAATAATCATAAATTTTGCAGAAAGGGAGAAATCCAAATGATTCGGGCAATCACCCAAGCCGACCGCGACTTATTTTTTGCGCTGTCGGACGAATTTTATCATTCTGCGGCGGTGCTGCACCCGGTACCGCGCGAATATTATGCGCGCTCATGGGACGAGCTGATGCGGCCGAACGGATATCTGGAATGCTTTATTTTTGAAGTGGACGGCGCACCCGCGGGCTATGCGCTGATCGCAAAAACCTATTCGCCCGAGGCAGGCGGCCCGGCGATTTGGCTCGAGGAGCTGTTTGTGCGGGCGCAGTATCGCTCGCAGGGGCTCGGGCGCGCATTTTTTGAATATATTATTTGATACATCTCACCAGAGGCAATGTGGCTGCAAAGACTCCTTCCGGAGTCAGGTGCATAAGAAAATGCAGGAAAACTATATCGTTGGTATTTACGCACGGCTGAGCCGGGACGATGAGCGTGCCGGGGAATCCGTGTCCATAGAAAATCAAAAGGAAATGCTCTCCCGCTATGTGCGGGAACAGGGTTGGACGCTGTACGATTATTACTGTGATGACGGCGTTTCGGGTACGACCTTCGACCGTCCGGGACTGAACCGACTGGTGCAGGACGCCACGGATCACAAGATCAATCTTGTCCTCTGCAAGGATCTCAGCCGCCTCGGTCGAGATTACATCGAAGCGGGCAAGTACACAGATTTTGTGTTCCCGTCCCTCGGCTGCCGTTTCATCTCTCTGAATGATGGCGTTGACACCCTCCGCAAGAACAACGAGATGCTGGTCATTCTGAAAAATGTGATGAATGATCTCTATGCGCGGGACACCAGCAGTAAGATCAAGGCGGTGAAGCTATCCACCTTCAAGAGCGGCAAATATGTCGGCTGCTACGCGCCCCTTGGTTACAGGAAAAGCGAGGCGGACAAGCACGTTCTTGAGATCGATCCGGTGACGGCTCCCGTGGTGCGGCACATCTTTGACCTGCGCTTGCAGGGCTACGGCTTCCGCAAGATTGCCTTGCAGCTCAACGCAGAAAAAGTCCCTGCGCCAAGGAGCTTTTACTACATGGCAGAGGGGCGGGAAAATCTGCGGGGCGAGACACCGTTCTGGAACGATGTGACCGTCAAGACCATTCTCCGCAACGAGGTTTACATCGGTCACATGGTACAGAATAAGACCGGCACGGTGTCCTACAAAAACCACAAGCAGGTCAGCAAACCGGAATCCGAATGGATTAAGGTTGAGAACACCCATGAGCCGCTGATCTCACAGGAAACGTGGGACGCTGTTCAGCGGATGGACAACCACCCTGCAAGAGGACGCAGCGGGAAAAGCGGCACAATTGCCCTGTTTGGCGGTCTGCTGCGGTGTATGGACTGTGGATCGTCCATGCGGTATATGCG
>CAKUME010000216.1 GCA_934667575.1 uncultured Eubacteriales bacterium
ACGCGCGCGGTGATCGAGTTGCCCTCGCAGGACAGATACAGGAACACTTCCGCGCCCATCAGCTCGGTCACGTCCACGTTGGCTTCCACAATGCTGTCCTTGAACTTCGCAAGGCCTTCTTCGTCATCGTAGATATCTTCCGGACGAACGCCGATGACCACTTCTTTGCCCACATACTCGTCGAGCTTGTGATCCACGTTCTTGTCTGCCGGCAGCGGAATGTTGAACTTGCCGAACGACGCCACCAGCTGGTCGCCTTCTTTATTGAGGGTTGCATTGATGAAGTTCATCTGCGGCGAGCCCAGGAAGCCTGCCACGAACATGTTCACCGGCTTGCTGTACAGCGTCTGGGGGGTATCCACCTGCTGAATGAAGCCGTCCTTCATAACCACGATGCGGTCGCCCATGGTCATCGCTTCGGTCTGGTCGTGGGTAACATAGATGAAGGTGGTGCCCAGCTTTTTGTGGAGCTTGGAAAGCTCGGTTCTCATCTGCGCACGCAGCTTCGCATCCAAGTTGGAGAGCGGCTCGTCGAGCAGGAACACCTTCGGCTCACGCACGATGGCACGGCCCAGCGCAACACGCTGACGCTGACCGCCGGACAGCGCCTTCGGCTTGCGGTCGAGCAGGTGGGTGATATCCAAAATGCGGGCGGCTTCTTCCACGCGGCGCTTAATGTCTGCCTTGGGGGTCTTGCGCAGCTTCAAGCCGAACGCCATGTTGTCGTACACGGTCATGTGCGGATACAGCGCGTAGTTCTGGAACACCATCGCGATATCACGGTCCTTCGGCGCAACCTCGTTCACGAGCTTGTCGTCGATGTAGAGCTCGCCTTCGCTGATTTCTTCCAGACCGGCGATCATACGCAGGGTGGTGGACTTACCGCAGCCGGAAGGACCAACCAGAACGATGAACTCCTTATCCTGGATGTCGAGGCAGAAATCCGAAACAGCAACCACGCCGCCCGCATACTTTTTATAGATATTCTTCAAGGTAACGCTGGACATATTATTCCTCCTAAGTTTTGGGTCTAAGACAGACCGTGGATTTTTATCTGGAATTATTATAACAGAAAATAAAAGAAAATGCTATTCCTTGATTCAACAAATATGAAAAAGGCCATTTAGATACTTTTCTCACGCAAACTGAGCAAAATCCAAAAAAGGCCTACTGCAAAACCTGTTTTTGTGCACAGAATACAGAATCGCGTTCGGCGTCGGTCAGTTCGCGAAATTCGCCGGGCGCGAGCTTGGGGTCGAGCGGCAGCGCGCCGATTTGAATGCGGCGCAGCGTGAGCACGGTGCGCCCCACCGCGCGGAACATGCGCTTGACCTGATGAAATTTGCCCTCGCGGATGCAAACGAGCACGCGCGGCGCATCCCCCGGCTGCAGCACCTGTAGCCCGGCGGGCAGGCAGGGGGTGCCGTCGCCCAGCGTGAGCCCCGCGCCGAACGCCGCAATTTCGGCTTCGCCGATGGGTCCGTCCACCGTGGCTTCATAGAGCTTGTCAATGCCCTTGCGGGGCGAAAGCACACGGTGTGCGTAGTCGCCGTCGTCGGTGAGCAGCAGCAGCCCCTCGGTGTCCTTGTCCAAGCGGCCCACCGGGAAAAGCCCCCGGCGGCGCAACGGCTGCGGTAGCAAATCCAACACCGTGCGCTGGCGGGGGTCGTCGGTGGCGGAGATCACGCCCGGCGGCTTGTTCATCATAATGTACATAAATCGCCGATAGCGCAGGGGCGCGCCGTCCACGCAGATCACCTGCGCGGCGGCATCGGCCTTAAAGTCGGCCGCGCGCACCACCGCGTCGCCCACCGTCACGCGCCCTTGGCGCAGCAGCGCGTGCACGTCGCGGCGGCTGCCGATGCCCTGCGAGGTTAAAATTTTATCGATCCGTTCCATTTGACGTTCCTCCTTTCGGATCCAATTTTGCGATGCGGTGCGTCACCCGGCCCAAAACAAACCGCGTTAGGCCGAAGGCACCGACTCCGCGTGCGATTCCGCCGCGCGGTCAGCTTTGGAGCCGACCGTGCCCGAGCTCACGGACGAACCGGTGTCCGGCAAGCCGGAAGCGGGCGTCGACGCGGTGTCAGCGTTTTCGCGTGCAAAGCCGCGCAAAAAACCGCCCGCCTCGCGGGTGCCCACGCTGCCGCCGATCACGCGCCCGTCGGCCACCAGCAGATCGGCGAACACGCGCGCGCTGCCCGCGTCGGGATAATTGGTGATTTCGTAGGTCCAGCGTTTCACGCGGCGGCCCTTCCAGCGCGTCAGGTCAAAGCCCTGCGCCTGCTGAAGTGCGTTGTATTGCGTGTAAACGTCGTTGAACTCGGCCGGAATCTGCACCTCGCAGAATTCCACCGGCTCCTCCGTTACCTGCCAGCCATATTGCGCCAAAAATGCGCGGCGCTGCGTTTCGCTGGCCGCCGCACGGTCGGGCACGGTGGCGGCGACGCGCGCGGGCTTTCGCAGCGCCGCGCAGCACACAATGGCCGCGAGCAGCAGCACCAGCAGCGCCGCGCATGCAATCAGCTTTTTTTTGCCGGCGCGAATGGATAAAACGATCACGAATGCTCCCTCCCCGATCAAAATCAAGATGCGTTTTCATTATATGATCGGAGAAGCGGAAATATATCCCGGTGCGCTTAGTCGCTCCAGCGGAATTGCGTGAGCTCGCCGCGGCAGCGCAGCGCCGGAAATCCCCATTGCCGCAGCGCTTCAAACACGCCCACCGCCACCGAATTCGACAGGTTCAGGCTGCGCGCTTCCGAAGTCATGGGAATGCGCACGCAGTCGTCGGGGTGGTCGTGCAGCAGCGGCTCGGGCAGGCCGCGCGTTTCTTTGCCAAACACCAGATACGCGCCGCTGGGGTACGACACGTCGGAATAAACGCGGGGCGCTTTGGTGGAAAAATAGAAAAACGGCCCTTTATTTTTTGCGAAAAAATCGTTGAGCGAATCGTAGTAGGAAATATCGAGCAGATGCCAGTAATCGAGCCCGGCGCGCTTGAGCTTTTTGTCGTCGATAGTGAAGCCCATCGGTCCCACGAGATGCAGCCGCGCGCCGGTGGCGGCGCAGGTGCGCGCCACATTGCCGGTGTTCTGCGGAATTTCGGGCTCCACCAACACAATGTTGAGCTCCGCCATGTTAAATCACCGGGCGGTCAAAGCC
>CAKUME010000217.1 GCA_934667575.1 uncultured Eubacteriales bacterium
AGAGTCTGAAATCAACCGGAATGGTCTTGTCGCCCGCGTGGACGGTGAGCTTGTAGTCGCCGTAGAAGCCGCGGAACGACGCAACACCGTCGGTGTTCGCTTCCACATCCAAGTTGGTGCGCCAGGTTTTGTTGAACAGCGTGTCGATCATCTCATAGGACGGCTTCGGCGTGAGGTCAAAGCGCATCAAACCGCCGTAGTAGTAGTTTTCGCCCGCGGTCATGTCGCCCTGCGGTGCAAATGCGGCGTAGCCGTCCACCAGGTTCCAGTAAACGATCTGCTCCACCTGCGGCTGGCTGAACCAGATGCTGTACAGGTTGCGGATGATTTCCGCCTGAAGCTGCTCGTCCTCCGACCGGTTGGAATAGGCCGGAATCGTCACCTCGGTGATTTCGATCGGGCGGTTGAGACGGCCATACAAATTCATGATCGCGCGCAGGTGCGCCGGGTCATAGAATTTGCGCGTCCGCAGATATTCATCCTCCGCGCGGTAGAACATGTGATACTGCATGCCGATCGCATCAATTTCCGCGCCTTTCATCAGCGCATTTTCAATTTGCATGTAGTAGCGATCGTCCGTGCGCGCATTGTCTTCCCAAATGCCGGACCACTCGTTGATCGCGAGCTTGTTTGCGCCAAAATATCGGCGCGCCGTCTTAAAGCTGTATTCCACAAAGTCCGGATCGTCATAGAGCAGTGTTTTGCCATGTGCCCACTGCGTTTCATTCGTCACCTCAATGGTGGGAATCTCCCCGGCATAGCGCGCGGCCATTTCGGCGCAGCGCTGCTCATATTTGTGCTTCACGCGGAACACGTCGGCGTCCGCCAGCCAATCCGGGAAGAAATGGTCATATGCCAGCGCATGTTCGCGCGGCTCAATGCCGTTTTGCTTGCAATATTCGATGCACAGGTCGGGCGCAGGGCGGCGGTAGATTTTCGGGCTGTCCTTTGCGTAGCGCGGCTTGCCTTCCTCCGGCTCCAGTGTATCCCAATAAAATGGCAGCGTCGCCATGTTGAAAATTTCCCGGAACGCGTCTTTGTAGGCTGCGTTTTTTTCCGGCGTTTCCAGCTCGTCCAGCATAAACAAATTTGCGCCATAGCGAAACGCGTGGTTCTTCTGGTGCACCGAAATCTGCGCCCCCGCAGCCGGTTTGCCATCGGCGCCGGTCACGGTAATCTGGGCGCCGCCTTTGCGGTGTGCCTCAATACCGTCGGCAACGGCGCGATCCAGCTCCGCGCGGTTTGCTTCAACTTTTTCGAGTACTTTTCTGCGATCGTCACTCATTGTAACATCCTCCTGTGCCCTGTTTTCAAAGATCGATGCTCCGGCGCATGTGCGCCAAACAGCAGCCTTCTGCTGCCATTATATCAGTCCCGCATCCGTCGTACAAGATAAATTATTGCCAAAAGGTTTGATTTTTGCAACTCCCGGTGATATAATGAAAACAGAGGGGGAAAGGTCATGCTTTTGGATGAGCTCAGCTTCGCGGCCGAAGTGATCGACGTGATGGATTTTCGCCAGCGCCGCCGCGCGCGGTGCATGAATTCCAACCGGCCGTATTGGGCGCTGTCGTATCGGTACAGCGGTCAGAGCACCCTGCAAAGCGCGCAGGGCGCGGTGCATCCCACCGCACACAGCATCGTGCTGGTTCCGGCCAATATGGATTATGTGCGCATTGGCGAGGAAGAGGTGCTCACCGCCATTCACTTTGTGCCCAATAAACCGATTGCATCGCAAATCGGCGTGTTCTGCCCGGCGGATTATTCGGAATATGAAAAATATTTCAACCGGGCGCTGCGTCTGTGGCAGCAAAAGGACACGGCTTACCACCTGAAGTGCAGCGAATACCTCATGCGCATTATGGCAATGATTTGCCGCGAGGAGGAAAACGGCGTGGTGCGCGGGCCGGAGCACCGGGCGGCACAGATCATCGAAAAAAACCTTGCCAACGCGGATTTTACCATCGCCAGCCTGTCGGAGCGCGTGGGCGTGAGCGGTGCGTATCTTCGCCGCGTATTCAGCGAGGTCTACGGCATGCCGCCGGGCGCTTATCTGGTGGAAAAGCGAATGGAAAAAGCAGTCCACCTGATCGAGGCCGACTGCTTTACCGTGCGCGAGATCGCGTTGCGCTGCGGTTATGAAAACGAGAAATATTTTGCAACGGCGTTCAAAAAACGCTACCACATGCCGCCGTCGCGCTATGCGCGGTGAGCGCCGGTCAGCCCAGCGCCACGTCGAGCGCCATCATGAGCGCAAAGCCCAGCGCCGCGCCCATGGTGGCTGTGTAGCTGCGCGGTTCGCGCTGCGCTTCGGGAATTAAATCGTCCACCACCACATAGAACATTGCGCCCGCGGCAAACGCGAGCAGATAGGGCATTAGCCGCGCCGCCTGCGCCGTGAGCAGCACCGTCACAAATCCGGCCAGCGGTTCCACCGCGCCCGAGAGCACGCCAATGCCAAATGCCTTTGCTCGGCGAATGCCCCGGCTGCGGAGCGGCATGGAAACGATCGCCCCTTCGGGCAGATTTTGAATGGCAATGCCCATCGACAACGCCATGGCGGCCGCCACCGTAATGCCGACGCTGCCGCGCAGCGCGCCGGCGCAGGCCACGCCCACCGCCATGCCCTCCGGCACATTGTGAATCGTAACCGCGAGCAGCATTCGCCCAATTCGGCCGTTGCATGTGCCGCCCGATTGCAGGTGCGGCGCCCACCGGTCAATCGCGTACAAAAACAGGATGCCGAGCGCGAAGCCCATCAGCGCAGGCAGCCACGGCAGCGCCTTTTCGGCCGAGAGCGCCAGCGCGGGCAGCAGCAGCGACCACACCAGCGCCGCCGCCATCACGCCCGAAGCAAAACCCAGCAGCAGCTTTTCAATTCGTGGGCCAATGCGCTCCCCCATAAAGAACACCGCCGCCGCGCCCAGGGATGTGCCGGCGAATGGGATGAGAAGGATCATCAGTTCGTTCAAAACAATTTCCCGCCTTTCCAACAAAGCTCTGCATTTTTGCAGTGTGTGCCGTATTATCCTATGCGCGGCGGCGGGAATGTGCGCCGAAATCATTGCGCGGCCGTTCGGCGCGATGAAACGGCATGGCGGGCTTGCAGCGCACGAATGCGCCCATTTGGCGCGCAATGGAGAAGAAATAAAAAATATGTTT
>CAKUME010000218.1 GCA_934667575.1 uncultured Eubacteriales bacterium
GATAATATCCTGTATCGTCGCCGATACCAAAAAATATTGCTGCGACAGGCGCAGGCTCTTGCCCTCGCGGTGATTGTCGCCCGGATAAAGCACCTTGGTGAGCGCTTCAGCCATTGCCTTTTGCTCAATCGCGCGCATATATTCGCCGTCGTTAAACAGCTCCATGTTAAATTCCTGCGACTCCGCTTTCCACAGCCGCAGCAGGCTCACGCCGTTGTCGCCGTAGCCGGAGATCATCATGTCGTAGGGCACCGCGGTGATCTCTTTCGCATTTTCGAGCTTTACCGTGTGATACGGGCCATCCCAGCTTTCGGTCACGTTGCCGTCAAAATAGACTTTCACGCTGTTTTCGGGGTGCGGCATCAGCCACACATCGCCGCCCGGCAGCCAGGAATCCGGCAGCTCGGTCTGCCAGCCGTCCACGATCTTCTGGCGGAAAATTCCGTATTCATAAAGTAGCGAGTAGCCGGTGGCCGGATAGCCCTGCGTGGCCAGCGCATCCATAAAGCACGCGGCCAGCCGCCCCAGTCCGCCGTTGCCCAGCCCTGCGTCCGGCTCGCATTCATAAATCTGATCGAGCTTCACGCCGTAGTCGCTGAGTGCGTTTTCGGCTGCGCCCTGCAAGCCGAGATTATATAGATTGTTTTTCAGCGAGCGGCCCAGCAAAAATTCCATGCAAAGATAGTAAACCTTTTTACCGCCCTGTGCGGTGGATTTATTCGTAAAGTCCGTGTAATCCTGCTGCAGCAAATCGCGCACGATCATGGCCAGCGCAATATAAAACTGCTCGTCGGTGGCCTGCGCCGGCGTAACCGACATGGTGTGCGAAAGCTTCGCAGCGATCAGCTGCTTGAGCTCGCCGGAAGAAAGCGCATGTTTCATAAATTTAAACCTCCAGTCGTATCCATGGGGAAAGTAGATTCTCCATCTTCTTTATTATACTATGCCTTGCGGCAGAATACAATTGGCAGAACTCAAGAATCTGATTCATCTCGTCCGTGCAGTTTGTATATTTTTTTGAAATTCTGCGCGAAACCAGCCGAAATTCACGATGAAATCAAGCAATATCACTAAAAATACATAAAATTGAGCAAGGAACCCCGGGATTCCCGCTCCGTCTTGTATTTGAACGCGCGCCGGAATTCTGCGGTGCGCGGAAAGCGAAAGACGCTTATTCCATTTTATTCCCGCCGCGCATTTTTGCGACAGTCCTGCAAGCGGAATCGCGGTTCTCGCTCTGGAGGTTATGTTCTCCGCGCGGCCATGGATTATGCGCGCCGCGCGCATAATTTGCGCTTCGCTTACGCTTTGCGATACCAGGACTGATGCGATAACGCCGCGCGCACCGCAAACAGAATCAGCATGGCCGCCACGATTTTGCACAGATCCGCAAACAGGAACGGCTGCACGCAAAGCAGATAGCCTTGCAGGAACGAAATATGGTTCAGCGCGCAGTACATCGCCGTGCCGCCCAAATAGCAAACCGCCAGCCCGGCCACCAGCGCCGACGCCTGGATCACGACGCCCAGCGCGTTTTTTTTCACATAGCGCGAAATCCACGCGATGATCGCCGCCACCAGCGGTCCCGCGAGCAGATAGCCGCCGGTTGGACCGAGCAGCGTGCCAACGCCGCTGCGAAAACCCGAAAACACCGGCACGCCCACCGCGCCGAGCAGCAGGTGAATCGCCGCCGCTGCCGCCGCTTCGCCGGGCGAAAGCAGTCCGCCCGCCAAAAACAGGCCGAGCGTGAGCAGCGAAACCGGCACCGCCGTGAGCGGCAGCGGAACCGACAAAATCGCACAAACGGAAATCAACGCCGCAAACAGCGCAATGCGGGCCATCGCCAAAATTTTTTGATGTTGCATAACCGAAACATCCTTTCTGATTTTTTCCACTTGATTATCGCATATTCCAACCTAATTGTCAACCTATAACCAGAAAAAGATTACAATATATTTTTTTCGGCTGTTTCAGGAATATCGGACCAGTCTTTGGTCATACTAACACCGCAATCGCAATCCACCGCTGCGGAGCGGTTGCGGACGATGCCATTCGGCCGAAAAACCGTGCGGCGGAGAAAGGGGCATAACCTATGCTGAAAAAAATCGCGTTGGGGTTTGGCGCATTGCTCGCCGCAGCGCTGCTGATGACCGCCTGCAACGGGAAAGACATGAGCTCCACCCAGAGCAGCTCGTCCGGCGCCGCTTCGGGTGCGTCCTCCGGCACCAGTTCGTCTGTGATCGCGCCCAATCCGTCATCGGACGTATCGTCCCAGGCTTCGTCGCATGCGTCGTCGGAGTCGGCATCTTCGGGTGCGTCGTCCGGAAGCCTGGTTTCCGATGTGCAGGGCATGGTTTCGGGCATTGTATCCGACGTGAACGGCGCCATGAATCCTTCGTCGAAATAATCCGACAAGCCGCTCGCAAGAACGGCTTACATATGCCTTCAATCAATAAACCATTGTTTGCCGCACCGAAAAATAAGAATAGAATCTGCCGGGGAAAACATCGCCGGGGAATTGCATTTTTGCCGCGTTGCTGATATAATAGAAGCAACGCGGCAAACGTGATTTTTAGAAAGAGGCGGACAGACAAAATGGAAAACCTTACAATGCTCATGGACTACTACGAGCTGTGCATGGCCAACGGCTATCTGCAAAACCGAATGGAAAACAAAATTGCCTGCTTTGATATGTTCTTCCGGCAAATTCCGGACGACGGCGGTTTTGCGATTATGGCCGGTGTGGAGCAGTTGGTGGAATATCTCAAGAATCTGCGCTTTACGCAGGAGGATATCGATTACCTGCGCAGCCGCAAAATTTTTGACGAATATTTTCTGGACTATCTGGCGAACTTCAAATTTGCCTGCGATGTGTGGGCGGTGCCGGAGGGCGAGCCGATTTTCCCCGGCGAGCCGATTGTAACGGTGCGCGGCCCGGTGGCTCAGGCGCAAATGATCGAAACCATGCTGCTGCTGATCATCAATCACCAGAGCCTGATCGCGACCAAGGCGAGCCGCATCGTGCGTGCCGCCAAGGGCCGCGCGGTGATGGAATTCGGCTCCCGCCGTGCACAGGGTGCTTCGGGCGCGATCTATGGCGCGCGCGCCACCTATATTGCCGGCTGCGTGGGCCCGGCGTGCACCATCA
>CAKUME010000219.1 GCA_934667575.1 uncultured Eubacteriales bacterium
GGACGATTCCGAATGTGCATTTACCAAAGACAGCATACTACCTTAGATAATATCTATCCTAGTGCCACAACCTACGACATCTAATCCACAGCCTAAACCCTCTGACCGTTCTTGCAGTAGATATGTTTCAATATAAGAATTACGGACTTTCATGAGCTACCTACTAATCTCAAAAAATCCCGTAAATACGCTACTTTTCGCTATTTATTTCTCTTTCCTTGACATCAAAACCACCGTCTCCACATGATGCGTGTGCGGGAACATATCGACCGGCTGAATGCGGCGGACGCGGTAGCCGTGCTGCGTAAGAAACCAGAGATCGCGCGCGAGCGTTTCGGGATTGCAGGAAATATAGACCACACGGTCGGGCGCAAGCGTGAGCAGCGAAGAAAGAAAGCGCCGGTCGCTGCCTGCGCGCGGCGGATCCATGAACACCACATCGGCATGTTCGCCTGCGGCAGCCATGCGCTGCATGAATTCACCGGCATCGCCGGTGTAGAAGCGCGCATGGGTTTGCCCGTTGAGCTTGGCGTTGGCAATGGCATCGCGCACCGCGTCACCGTTGAGCTCCACGCCAATCACCTGCTTCGCCTGGCGGGCGGCAATCAGCGCGATCGTGCCCGTGCCGCAGTAGGCATCAATCACCGTTTCACTGCCGGTAAGCGCGGCAAACTCCATGGCTTTTTGATAGAGCACCTCCGTTTGTACCGGGTTGACCTGATAAAATGAGCGCGACGAAATGCGGAACCGACAGCCGCAGAGCTCGTCCTCGATGCGGCCGGGGCCGTAGAGTACCTCTTCCCGCTCGCCGAGCACCATGCTGGTGTGGCCGGGATTGATGTTCTGCACCACGGTGGTGATTTCGGGATGGCGCTGCACCAGTGTTTCCACAAAATTTGCCCGCGACGGAAACGCTGGACGCGCCGTGACCAGCACAACCATGATTTCGCCCGTGCGGAATGCACGGCGCACCAGCACATGGCGCAGCAGGCCCGTTTCGGCATCTTCGTCATAAGGCGCAATGCGAAAGCTGCGCAGCAGCTGACGAATGGTGACGATGATCCGGTCGGCCTGCTCGTCCTCGATCAGACAGTGATCGACCGGCACAATGCGATGCGTGCCGGATTGATACACGCCGGAAATAATCCGACCGTTGCGCGCGGTGCCAAACGCCGCCTGCACCTTGTTGCGGTAATGCAACGGCCGTGCCATGGGCATGATGGACGCAACGCGGCCGAACTTGCCAAGCAGCCGCACCTCCTGCGCCTGCTTCCAGCGCAGCTGGTCATCGTAGGGCAGGTTCTGCATCTGGCAACCGCCGCATTTGCGGTAGAGCGGGCACTGGTCTTCACGCAGCACGCGCGCCGGATGGGGCTCGGCGGCGGGACGCGCCGGGCGGCGGCCCGTTTGCCCGGCGTGCGACGCCCAATACGCTTTTTTTCGCATTTGATTGGTTTCGTGTTTCAAGCGGATTCCTCTTTTCCTCAATCGGACGCATAACCGATTTGCAGTCCCATATTTTCATTTATTATACACCTTTGCGCGCATACCATCAAGCCCCATGCGCAAAATTCAGCCGAAAACGACCGGTTCCGGCTGGCGGCCTTCCAACGCGGCCAGAATGGTCTCTTCGATGCGTGAAAAATCCGCCACCAGCGAATTGGGCTTTGCCTCGGGGGCGTCCTGCCGCATGGGCACAAAATAATAATAGCGGCGGTTCATCAACGCGCCAATGTTGGCAGCGGACCCGCTGAGCGCATCGTTGGTGGCGAGCGCCAGAACCACCGGGCGGCCGCCGCGCAGATGGGACTTGACCGCCATGGTGACCGGCGTGTCGATAATATTATATGCGAGCTTGGCGGCGGTGTTGCCGGTACAGGGCGCAACGAGCATCACGTCGGTCAGCTTTTTGGGGCCGATGGGCTCCACGCCGCCGATGGTGCAAATGGGTGCGGCGCCGCTAATTTGTTCCGCACGAGCCAGCCAATCTTCTGCGCGGCCAAAACGCGTATCCTCCGCCGCGGCGCGAAATGAGAAAATGGGCAGTATTCGATAGCCGTGCTCCGCCAGCTCCGCCATTTGCGCGAACACCGGGCGGAACGTGCAGAACGATCCGGTCACTGCAAAGCCAATGGTGATATCTTTCAAGGATTCCAACCCCTCGTCTGCGAAATCATCGAAGCATTTGCATATAGCGTCGGATGACACGGCGGATGATCTCGCCGGCCGCACGCGGCGCGGTCTTGCCGGGCAGCCCCGACGCGAGGATCACCGGAATATTCAGCCGCTTGGCTGCGTCAAAATCCACGCCGTAGGGGCGGGACGCCAGCTCCAGCACAAGAGCTTCCGGTGCGCAAAGCCTCAATGTATCCGAATCCAACACCGGCGACGGCACGGTGTTGAAAATGATGTCGTAGCTTCCGCTTTCGCGGATATGTTCGGTTTCGATGGCACGCCAGCCGCAGCCCTCGATCTCGGCTAAGCTGCGCGATTTGCGCGCCGACACCGTTACCCGCGCGCCGAACGCGCTCAGCAGCCTCGCAAGCACGCGTCCGATCCGCCCATAGCCCACCACCAGGCAGCGCGCGCCGCAGAGCGTGCGGTCGGTTTCCTCCAGCGCAATCTGAATGGCGCCTTCCGCAGTTGGCACCGCATTGCGCACGGCAAACTCTTCCTCCGCTGCATAATCGATCAGGCGCAGCGATTGCCACGCTTCCGTTTGGGGCAGCGTACTGCGCATGCCGCAGAACACGCACTTGCTTTGAAGGTGTGCGGCAAGCTCTTCGGTGAGTTCAATTTCCTGTGCGCTGTAGGGTGCGAACAAATGCGTGCCGTCGCGTGACACGGGCAGCGGCAGCACCACCGCGTTGCTTTGCTCCACCGCCTCGCGCACACTGCGGCAGCGCACAATGCCCGGAAACGCATATCGCTCAAAGCCCGCGGCGTATACAAAGTCGCCGCCCTGCGCCAGCGCGACGGCCAGCCACGCACTGCGCAGATCGCCGCCCAGAATTGCGTAATGATTGATTTCCGCCATAAAGATGACCGTTCCTTTCCCCCAATATTCCGAAAAACTACTTTATCTTATGCGGCGGAGCGGTTTTTCGTGCGCAATATCCACGGTTGGGCGAAAGAATTTGTTTT
>CAKUME010000220.1 GCA_934667575.1 uncultured Eubacteriales bacterium
GGACGATGCGAACCAATTTACACACCGAATTTCAACTGATATTCTATCCACACTCGACGGCAAAACGCCTTATCTGGGCGGCGGGTTTTTGCCTGCATCGATTCAGTTTATGAGCCAAGTGGACGCCGGCAAGTCGGTAGGCGCTACTCCCGACGGCCGCTCCGCCGGAGCGCCGTTGTGCGATTCGCTGGGCGCAATTTTCGGCAAAGACAACCAGGGTCCCACTGCGCTGCTCAAGAGCGTTGCCGCGCTCGATATGCCGCGTTACTTGGGGACGCCGGTGTTGAGCTTCAATATTCAACCGGATTTTAGCGATGAGATTCTGCGGGCGCTCATCCTCGGATATATGCACATGGGCGGCATTCAAATGCAGATCACCTGCGCATCGCGCGACGTGCTGCTGGATGCATTGGCGCATCCGGCGCTGCACGAAAATTTGATTGTGCGCGTGGGCGGCTATTCCGAATATTTTAACCGATTGTCGGACGAGCTCAAACGGATGATCATCGCTCGAACCATCCAGCAGTGAGGCGCAGCCAACGATGAACGGAAAAATACTGAATATTTCCCGCTATTGCACGCACGATGGTCCCGGCATCCGCACCACCGTGTTCCTCAAAGGATGCCCGCTCGCGTGCGCATGGTGCCATAACCCGGAATCGCAGCACGGGTATGACGAAATAATGTTCGATGAACGCAAATGCACCCAGTGCGGCCGATGTGCTGCGGTTTGCCGGTGCGGATGCCATACCATCACCCCCGTTCGCCGCTACGATCGCACGCACTGCCTGCACTGCGGAGCCTGCGCGCAAGCCTGCCCCACTCACGTGCTGACTCGTTACGGACGTACCGTTCCCGCAAGTGAGATCATTGAAGAAGTGATGCGGGACACGGTGTTCTATCGCATCTCGGGCGGCGGCGTCACCATTTCGGGCGGCGAGCCGCTGGCACAGCCGGATTTCACGGCGGAAATTTTGCAGGCCTGTCGTGCGCAGCAAATTTCCACTGCCATTGAAACCAGCGGCTATGCAACGCCGGAGGCGCTGACCAAGGTGCTTCCGCATTGCAGCTTGGTGCTGTTTGACCTGAAAGAAACCGATCCGCAAAACCACCGGGCGTTTACCGGCGTGCCGTTGGCACCCATTCTGCGAAATTTGCAGCTCATCGATCGCAGCGGCGTGCCCATTATTCTGCGTGCGCCCATCATTCCGGGATGGAACGACCGCCCCACGCATCTGATCCGCCTGCACGCGCTGGCACAATCGCTCGTGCATTGCCATCGCGTAGACGTGATGGCCTATCACACCTTGGGTGAATACAAATATGAACAATTGCAGCGCAGTTATGCGTGCCGCTCGGTTCAAGCGCCCAATCCGGAAACCGTGCATCAGTGGGAAAGCGTGTTTTCGGATATTTCATAGCTCTGCATCGATGCAGTTTCTGCCGCCCGCGCGAAAGCATTCCGCGTGGGCGGCACTTTTGTTTTTCCGCGCACCGCAGGCCGCACCCATCGCGCCGGACGCCGCTTTTTTACTTGACAATACGCCGGAAAAATGTATAATAAAGAATGGGCTTTTAGCGCGATGCAATCGGTCAAAAAAGGAGAATCGCCGCATGAAAACCATAGACACAAGGGAATATGTTTCGGTGCTGCGTGAGATCACGGAAAACGGAAGCACCGCCTCGATGGTGGTCGCTGGAAACAGCATGGCGCCGTTTTTGGCCGACCAACGGGACGTGATCTGCTTTTCGCGGCCCAACCGACCGCTGCGCCCCGGCGATATGGCGTTTTTCCGGCGTGCAAACGGCGATTATGTGATGCACCGAATCATCCGAATCGGGCCGGCGGGCTGCGAATTGATCGGAGACGCGCAAACAAGGCCGGAAGGTCCCATTGCCCCCGCGCAGATTTTTGCGGTGGTCACTCGCGTGCGGCGCAAAGGCAAATGGCTGACGCCCCGCTCGCCGCAATGGTTCTTTTTCGCGCATATCTGGCGGCGGATGATTCCGCTGCGGCCATGGGCAATGCGTCGATGGGCGGCGGTTCGCCGCATCTTTCCGCAGAAAAAATGAGGAGGAAAACGATGGCGAAATCCACTTCGCGCAATAAAAAAAGCAGTCCGTTTCGGTCGGAATCGCTGCATACGCTGATTCAGCGGATGCGCGACGGCTCCTTTTCGGAAATTCTGGACGACTGGAAATGGATTCTGCAATACAGCAAGCAATACAAGGGCGCAATCGCGCTTTATCTGGCGCTGGGCATTCTCAGCTCCTGCCTGGGATTGTTGGGCAGTGTGGCAAGCAAATACTTGATCGATATTATCACCGGATACCAGATGAGCAAGCTCGGGCTGCTGATTTTGCTCACGGTGAGCAGCTCGGTGATCACCATTGCGTTTAATTCGATCACCAATCGGGTCTCCACACGCTTGAGCATTCGCATCAACAATAATATTCAAGCGGATATTTTTGCCAAGATTATGGATGCCGACTGGCTGGCAATCAGTCGATTTCGCAGCGGGGATATTCTGAATCGATTCAACAACGATGTGGCCACGGTGAGCGGAAATGCAATCAGCTGGCTACCCTCGCTGATTATTTCCCTGTTTCACCTGACTGCGACGTTTTGCGTGATTTGGCACTATGACCCTGTGATGGCGCTGATTGCGTTTGCAAGCGCGCCGTTTATGCTGCTGCTCTCGCGGTTCTTGATGGTGCGGCAACGGCGGTATAATCAGGATATGCGCGAAATGAGCAGCGATTTGATGACGTTTGAGGCGGAATGCTTCTATAATATGGATACGATCAAATCGCTGGACTGCACTCCGCAGTATCGCCGCAGAATGAAAGGCTGGCAGGAAAAATATCAAAAGGTCAGCCTGGATTATAATCGATTCTCCATTAAAACCAATGTGGCGCTTCAGTCGCTCGGGCTGTTGGTGCAGTACGCCGCGTTCGGCTACTGCCTGTTCCGCCTGTGGACGCACAGCATTACCTACGGCACCATGACGCTTTTTTTGCAGCAGCGCAGTGCGCTCTCGTCGGCGTTCAACCAGCTGGTGGCTGTGATCCCGTCGTTTTTGAACAGTTCGGTATCGGCGCACCGAATCCGCGAGCTGGTGCAGCTG
>CAKUME010000221.1 GCA_934667575.1 uncultured Eubacteriales bacterium
GTCTGCACGTCGGCGGATGGCTGCCCGAAAGCGCTGTTCCGCATCTGCGGGGCATTCGTCGTCGGCATGAATCAGCACGCCGCTGCGATCGAGCCCCGTTGCCTGCTGAAACAGCTGTGCCGCGTCAAACGCCGGGGACTCCCCGCCCGCCGCCGCGAGTTCTTTTTTTCCTTCCAGATAGAGTGCCTGCATCCGCACCGGTTTGTTTTCCCCCCTCTGAAATTTACATCTGATCCGCGCCGTCATCCGGGATCACGGCTTCCAGCGCACGGATGGCGACCTCGAGCATCGAGTCGTCCGGTTCCTTGGTGGTGATGCGCTGCATCCACAGGCCGGGCGCGGCGATGATGCGGGTGAACGCGTTATCATAGCGGCCGCAGAGCTTGATCAGCTCATAGCCCAGCCCCATGGTGACGGGCAGCAGCGCCAGCCGGATCAGCGTGCGCAGCAGCGGATTGGGCGTGTGGATAAAAAAGCCAATCACAATGCCGACCAGCAGCATCAGCACCAAAAAGCTCGTGCCGCAGCGCGGGTGGAAGCGTTGAAATGTGCGCGCATTTTCCACCGTGAGCGGAAGCTGGTGCTCATAGCAAAAAATGGTTTTATGCTCGGCTCCGTGGTATTCAAACACGCGGTGAATATCCTTGAGCTGCGAAATGGCGATCATATACGCAAGCATGATCAGCAGGCGGAACACGCCCTCGAACACCGAGCGGCCAAACCCGCTGTGCGCGCCTTCGCCCGCAATCAGATTGAACAAAAACGCCGGCAGCCACATAAAGAGCACTACGGCAAGCGCCAGCCCGAGCACCGTGCCGACGGCGCCGGCAATGGGCATGATCTTGTCGCCAAAATGTGCTTCGAGCCACCGATCGAATTTGGATTCCGGTTCGTTTGCCTCTTCACCCGAGGCTTCGGCGGAATACATCAGCGCCTGATAACCGAGCTTCATCGAACTCACAAAAGAAAACACACCGCGAATGACCGGCAGCTTGGTCCATTTGGGCAGCTTGCGGTGCTCCGGCTCGAGTTCCCGGCACTCGATGGCGCCGTCCGGCTTGCGCACGGCGGCCACGGTTTTGTAGGGACCGCGCATCATCACGCCCTCAATGAGTGCTTGCCCGCCAATGGTGGTGCGCATCGGTGTTGTTTTTTGTTTCTGCGTTTGCATAGGTTTATTGTTCCTTTCTTTTTGTGGGCTTGGATTCCTGCGGCAGCGGAACGATCTCGGAAGTCATGAGCTCGCCGCGCGCGTGGTACACAGGCAGCCGGATGGTCACGGTGGTGCCCAGATCGAGCACGCTGGCAATATCCAATGTGCCGCCGTGCATCTTCACGATCTCATCCGCGATGGCCAGCCCGATACCCGAGCCGCTGCGCGTGGTGTTGGCTTTGTAGAATTTTTCTTTGACCTTGGGCAGATCCTCCGGCGCGATGCCGCATCCGTCGTCCGAAATAGCCACGACCAGCTCATCCTGATCCTGCGAGGCCGAAACGCCGATGCGCCCGCCGCCCGAGGAGTATTTGATGGCGTTGGACAAAATATTGATGAACACCTGCTTGATGCGGTTGCGGTCGCCGAGCACCGGCGGCAGCGTTTCGGGCGCAGAATATTCAATGGTAATCCGGTCGCGCGACGCGCGCTCGTGGAACATATAAACCGCTTCCTCGAGCTCGGCAAGCAGATCCATTTTGTCCTTCATCATGGTAAGCCGCCCGCTCTGCATCCGCGAAAAGTCGAGCAGATCCTCCACCAAACCGGAGAGCCGCTCCGTTTCCTTGGAAATGATGTGCAGCCCTTTTTCAACCATTTCGCGGTTTTCGGCGGGGTTCACGCTATCGATCGTTTCGGCCCAGCCCTTGATCGCGGTCAGCGGGGTGCGCAGCTCGTGCGACACCGAGGAAATGAAGTCGTTTTTCATTTTTTCGGTGGCCGCCAGCTCCTGCGCCATATAGTTGACCGTGTCGCATAGCTCGCCCAGCTCGTCGTCGTGGCGCTTTTGCAGCCGTGCGCTAAAATCCCCTTTGGCCACCTGCTTGGCGGTGAGCGTGATCTGCTTGACCGGGTTCACAATGGAATTGACAAAATACGACCCGGTCATGATCACACAGAACAAAATGGAAATGCCCACGAGCAGGATGCCCGCCACCCAGATGAAAATCTGCCGGTCAAGGCGCGTGGTGGAGGAAACCAAACGAATGGCGCCGCTGGTGCGGCCCATGCGAAAGCGCCGCGTGACGGCGATGACCTTTTCGCCCGAAGCCTGCCGGCCGCTCCAAGTGCCGGTGTTATCCACGGCGTTTACCGCAGCGGCATAGTCCGACATGGCGGCGTTTTCGTCCGGCTCAAAGCCATTGGAGGTAATCAGCACCCGGCCGTTGCGGTCGAGGATCATCAGCTCCATTTTTTCTTTGTCCGTAAAATTTTCGACGAATTCGCGCGCGGCTTTTTCGATGCTTTCCGTTTTTTCATCGCCGTAGGCCGACTGAAACAGCGTGGCGTAAATTTGCGACCGCGCGGTGAGCGTTTGCTGCATGCTGTTGTAAAACCAGCTGTAAATCGACACTGCGGCGATCACGCCGATGCTCACCACCAGCAGCAAGGTGAGCCCCAGGCTATTGAGCAGCCAGCGCCCGGTGATGCCCTTGAACTGGAATTTCATTTTGGGTTTGCTTTTTTCGCTGCGCGCGTTCACTCTTGCCATTTGTATCCGTGGCCCCACACCGTTAGAATGTGCTTGGGCTGCGAGGGATCGTCCTCAATTTTCATGCGCAGCCGCCGCACATTCACATCCACAATTTTTTCTTCACCCAAATACGATTCGCCCCACACGCGCCGTAAAATATTGCTGCGCGTGAGCTGTGCGCCCGCGTTGCGGAAGAAATATTCCATCATCAAAAATTCCAGCTGCGTGAGCTCGATTTTTCGCTCGCCGCGAAACAGCTCGCGGTTGCGCAAATCGAGCGTAAACTCGCCGGATCGCAGCTTGCCGCGCCGCTGTGCGCCCGCCATTTGCGATTCCACCCTGCGGTAGAGCGCTTCCACGCGCGCCACCAGCTCCGACGGCGAAAACGGCTTGGTGATGTAATCATCCGCGCCCAGCTTGAGGCCGTTGACCTTGTC
>CAKUME010000222.1 GCA_934667575.1 uncultured Eubacteriales bacterium
TGCCGTCGGCGTTCGCGATCACATACACGGTTTCGGTTTTGGTGTTTTCGGTTTTTTTGTCGCTGTCGGCGGTGTGGGACTTGAGCGCGTCCGTCACCTTTTGCACCGGCGCGGATTTTGCGCTCTGGGCGTAGGCCACGGCAGCCGCGCCGACGCCGCCCACGCCGATGACCGCGGCCAGCGCAATGGCCAGCGCTTTGGGCGCGGCGGTTTTGATGTGATGCTTTGCATGATATTTTTCAGCCATGAAAAAAGCTTCCTTTCGTAATCAATCGGTTATTCGGCGGATGCGGGCGCGGATTCGGCCGTTTTTTTGGCCTTGCCCTTGCCAAAGCCGAGCGTGGTGCGGCGGATGAGCCCGTCGCACAGCAGCAGCATTGCGGGCAGCACCAGCAGCACGCTGAGCATGCTCACCACTGCGCCGCGCGCCATCAGGTTGCACATGGAGCTGATGATGTCGATATCGGAATACATTGCAACGCCGAACGTGGCGGCAAAAAAGCCGAACGCACTCACAATGATGGACGGCATCGACACGGTAAGCGCCCGGGTCACGGCTTCGTGCTTATCGAGGCCGCCTGCACGCTCACGCTGATAGCGCGTGGTCATCAAAATGGCGTAGTCCACGGTGGAGCCGAGCTGAATGGTGCTGATGCAGATGGGGGTCACGAACGAGAGCGAGGTGCCGGTGTAGGCCGGAATGCCGAGGTTGATGAACACGGCGAATTCGATCACGGCCACCAAAATGACCGGCAGCGAAATGCTGCGCAGCGTGACCGCAATGATGAGGAAGATCGCCACGATCGACACCGCGTTCACCACCTGGAAGTCGTGATCGGTGATCTCGATCATATCCTTGGTGCAGGGCGCTTCGCCAATGAGCATGCCCGTGGGGTCGTATTTTTTCAAAATGGCGTTCAGACTGTCGATCTGCGTGTTCACCGCGTCGCTCGCCACATGGTATTCCGAGTTGATGAGCAGCAGCTTCCAGTTGTCGCTTTCGAGCACCGTGCGAATGGAATCGGGCACCATCTCTTTGGGCACGAGCGACCCGATCACCGAGTCGAGCCCGAGCACATATTTCACGCCGTCCACCTGTTCCATTTCGGCGCTCATGGCGCGCACGTCCTTGTCGCTCGTGGCGGCGTCCACCAGCAGCATGTGGGTGGAACCCACTTCAAATTCGTCGCGCAGCTTCGTGTTGGCGATCATGCAGTCCAAATCCTTGGGCAGCGCGTCGCTCATATCGTAGTACAGATTCTTGTTCGTTTTTTGATACCCGTAGAACGCGGGGCCCACGAGCAGCACAAACACGAGCAGGAAGATCCACGACCGCTTGGTGATGAACCGGCTGAGCTTGGGCATTTGGCCGATCAGCGGGCGGTGCTTGGTTTTTTCGATCACCGGATCGAGCACCAAAATCAGCGCGGGCAGCGTGGTCACGCAGTTGATCAGGCCGAACAGCACGCCCTTGGCCATCACAATGCCCAAATCGAGGCCCAAGGTGTAGCTCATGAAGCACAGCGCAATAAAGCCCGCCACGGTGGTGATGGAGCTGCCGAGCACCGAGCTGATGGTCGCCTTGATCGCGTGGGCCATCGCGCGGTTTTTGTCGCCGCCAAAGCGGAGCTTCTGCTCGGAGTAGCTGTGCCAGAGAAAAATGGAATAGTCCATGGTCACGGCCAGCTGCAGCACCGCGGCCAGCGCCTTGGTTAAGTACGAAATTTCGCCCATAAAGTAGTTGCTGCCCAGGTTATAGGCGATGGCCAGGCCGATGCTTGCGAGGAAGATGAACGGGATCACCCAGCTGTCGAGCGCGAGCATCATGGCCACGGTGGCGCAGAGCACCGCGAGGCCCACATAGATGGGCTCTTCCTTTTCGCAGAGGTTTTTCAGGTCGGTGACCACCGCCGACATCCCGGTCACAAAGCACTGCTTGCCGGTCACGGCGCGAATTTGGCCAATGGCCTCAATGGTTTCGTCGGCCGAGGTCGAGGTGTCAAAAAACACCGCGATCATGGTGCTGGTGCCGGAGTTGAACGCTTTGTAGAGCTTGTCGGGGAGCATTTCCATCGGCACCGTCACGTCCATCACATCGCTGTACCACAGCGCCGACGCCACATGGTCGATCCGGCTCAGCTTATCCTTGAGCTCGGCGGTCTGCTGCGGGGTCATGCCGTCCACCAGCACAAACGAAAACGCGCCTTTGCCAAAATCATCGAGCAGAATATCCTGCCCTTTCACGGTGTCCAGCTCTTTGGGCAGATAGGTGAGCATGTCGTAGTTGATTCGGGTGCTCAAAATGCCGAGCACCGAGGGAATCAGCAGCAGCAGTGCGATCACCAGAATTGCGACGCGGTGTTTGACCACCGCTTTGCCGAATTTGATCATTCGGACGAGCCTCCTTTAGTTCAGGTCTCTGTAGTCGCCGTCGCGGAGCGCGTTGGTCTGCTTTTGCGCGCGCTTGATAATTTTGACGGTGTACAGCACGTTGAAAAGATTTTCAAGTCCGTCGATGAGCAGGCTGACGCCGATCATGGTCATGAGCAGCTCGCCGCCGCCAAACGGGTCGAAGATGAGCAGCGCGCTCAGCACGATGGCCACCGCCGCGCCCAGCAGGATGAGCCACCAGTTGCGCAGGCCGAAGCGGCGCGCGTCCACTGCGGTTTGCAGCTTGAACACGCCGTCGATCATCACAAACAGGCCGATCACCACCGGGAAAAACGCGAACACCTGCGCCGGATGCGCCACCAGCAGCACGCCGATGGCAGCCACAAAAATGCCCATGGCCAGGTCGAACTGAAACGCGAGGTTATAGAGATCGTCGCAAAAATACCCCACGATTTTGCTCACGCCGCTCACAATGGCCAGCGCGCCGAGCACATAGCAAAGCGCCTGCGCCGACAGCGTGGGCTGCACAATCATCCACACGCCCAGCGCGCAGAACAGCGCGGAGCACACGATGGACCAAACCTTGACTCGTTGAATGGCTTTCATAGAGAAAACATTCCTTTCGCGGCCGGCGCGCCGCATGGCGCATCCGGCGGACTTTTTTGCACCGCCGCCGCGCCGAACGCATCCGGCGGGC
>CAKUME010000223.1 GCA_934667575.1 uncultured Eubacteriales bacterium
CACATATAGTGGGACAAAATGTATTCCCGCGCATGGCAGATCACCGCATCGTCGCTCGCGGCCAGCTCGGCGGCCTGCGACAGCTCGGCGGCCTGCACCTCCGGTTCGGCAGGCGGTTCGGCGGGCGGCGCATCGCCCGCACAGTAGGTTTGGCGAAACAGCGCGAGCATCTCCTCGGCGCTTTGGGTGAGCCGCTCCTCGGGCACGGCGGCGCTGCGATGCAGCTCGTTCGACAGCGTGCGCAGCAAGGTCTGCGCGCCGTCGCGGTCGCCCGCGAGCAAATTGGACAGCGCGAGCGAAAACAGATCGCGCAAATTGCGCCCGAGCACCGGCTGCGGAAAATCGGCCGCCGCGCCCGCATACACCGGCTCCACCCGATAGGCCTCCGGCGGCAGCCACGACGCAAACGCCGACTCCACCGCGTCGCGCAGCGGCGGCGCCTGCGCAATGTCCTGCACGATCACAAACACCCAGCCGAACCCGGCGCCCGACACGCTGCCGCACCACGCGGCGTTCGCGAGCAGCCGCAGCAGCTGCGGCGCGCCGGTGCGAATCTGCTCGGTTTTTTCGCTCGAAAGCGGCTGCTGCGGCACCAGCCGCACCGCCGTGAGCCGCGTTTGAGTGAGGTCGAGCGCAAAATCCAGCGCGTCAAAGCCGGCCCGCAGCTCCTCGGGCGACGCGATGCCGCCGGCGAGCAGCTCGCTGAAAAACTGCTCCCGGCGCAGCTCGGCCAACCCGCTGCGGCCGTTTTCGCGCCTTTTTTGCTCTGCCAGGCGGGCGCGCAGGCGCTCGAGCGTTTCATAAAGCTCCTTCACCCGAATGGGCTTCATCATATAGTCCACCACGCCGTATTGAATGGCGCGGCGGGCGTAGTCGAACTGGCCGTAGCCGCTCACCAGCGCCACGCGCACGTTGGGATACTGCTGCGCCACCGCCTGCGCCAGGTCGAGCCCGTCCAGCCCCGGCATGCGAATGTCGGCCAGCACGGCGTCCACCGGGTTATCGGCCATAAAGTCCAGCGCGGCGCGGCCGCTGGCGAACATGCCGGCCACATCAAACCCCAGCCCGCTGTTTTTTACATATTCGCACAGCAGCTCGCGGCTGCCGCGCTCGTCGTCGGCGATAATCAAGTGATACAAAGAAAATGCCCCCACTCCCCAAATTCTAATGCGCTTCGCGCAGCGTTTGCATTGGCTTTTCAAGTATTATAACATATTCAAAAGAAAAATTGGATACCTTTTTTGCAGAATGTAACGATTTGTACCCAAATTTTTTTGCAGAATCCAACGATTTGTGCCGTGATGTAACGAAACGGCGGTAGAAAATCGCGCGCAGATTCGCTATAATATAAACATCAAAAGAAATTCAACTGGCGCATTTCACAAACGCCAATCGGAAAAGGAGAAATGGATATGACGCAAACCGGAACGGCGGCGCACAAGCTGAGCGCCGAGGCGGCGGCCGAGCGCCGCACCGCGCACCGGCGCAAAATTTTGCAAACGCTGCGCGACAATGCCGAGCTGTCGCTGATGGTGCTGCCGGGCGTGGTGGGGCTGATTTTGTTCAACTATCTGCCGATGTATGGCATTGTGATCGCGTTCAAAAACTATAACCCGGTCAAGGGCATTTTCGGAAGCCCGTGGGTGGGGCTCAAAAATTTTGAAATGCTGTTCCGGTCGTCGGATCTGTTCCGGCTGCTGCGCAACACGGTGCTGTATAGCCTCGACTTTTTGGTGATCGACATGCTGGGGTGCCTGATCGTGGCGCTGCTGCTCTATTTTATGCGCAGCCGCGTGGGCGTAAAAATTTACAACACGATCATGATCCTGCCCAAGTTCATGTCGATCGTGCTCATCGCCTACATTGTTTATTCCATTTTGAACCCGGCGTCGGGCATTTTGAATCAGTTCAATGTGCTGCTGGGCGGCAAAAAAGTGGACTGGTATGCCAAGCCCGGCGCATGGCCGGTGATTTTGTCGGTGGTTGAGGTGTGGCGGTCGGTGGGCTACGGCTGCATTTTGTATTACGCCACCATGGTGGGCATCGACGAATCGCTGTTTGAGGCGGCCAAGCTCGACGGCGCCAACCGCTGGCAGCAAACCATTCATATCATTCTGCCCTCGCTCAAAATGATCATCTGCATCAATTTGATTCTGGCGATCGGCGGCTTGTTCGGCGGCGATATGGGCCTGTTTTATCAGGTGCCGCAAAACATCACCGCGCTTTATCCTACCACCGATATCATTAACACCTACACCTACCGCGGCACGTTGAGCGGGCAATATTCCACCTCGTCGGCGATCGGCCTGTTCCAAAACGCGGTCGGGCTGCTGCTGGTGCTGGGCTCGAACGCGGTGGTGCGCCGCATCAGCCCCGAAAATTCGCTGCTGTGAGCGCGGGAGGAACAACAATGGCAAAGGAACTCTATCGGGAAAAAACCCGTTTTTCTGGATTTCAGCTGGCGCTGCACATCATTTTTATTGTTTGCTGCGCCACCTATATCATTCCGTTTATGCTGATGCTCGCCATTTCGTTTTCCACCGAAAGCGACATCTCGCGCTATGGCTACACGCTTTTTCCAAGGCATTTCACGCTCGACGCATATCGCGTGGCGCTTGCAAACCCCACCAAGGTGCTGCGGGCCTACGGCGTGACCATTTTCTACTCCATTGTGTCGTCCATCGGCGTGGTGGTGGTCAATTCGCTGATGGCGTATCCGCTGTCGCGGCCGAACTTTAAGTTCAAAGGCATTGTGAACACGATGATGGTCATCACCATGTTCATCAGCGGCGGCATGGTGTCGGGCTTTATCTCCAACACCAAGTGGTATCACCTGGGCAACACGATCTGGATTTATATCCTGCCGGGGCTGGTGGGCGTGTGGAACGTGATCATTATCCGCACGTTCTTCAAGGGGCTGCCGGACGGATTGGTGGAAGCGGCCAAAATTGACGGCGCAAGCGAAACGCGCATCTGCTTTCAAATTTGCATGCCGCTGTGCGTGCCCTGCATGGCCACGATCTTTTTCATGAATTTGGTGGGCAAGTGGAACGACTGGGCGCTCAGCCAGATGTATATTACC
>CAKUME010000224.1 GCA_934667575.1 uncultured Eubacteriales bacterium
GCCCAGCCCCGGAATGCCGCGGATATCGTCGTCGGTCTCGGTGGGCAGGCCCATCATGAAGTAGAGCTTCACCGATGTCCAGCCGCCCGCAAACGCGCGGGAACAGGTGCGGATGAGCTCTTCCTCCGTGACATTTTTGTTGATCACATCGCGCATCCGCTGCGTGCCCGCCTCGGGGGCAAACGTGAGCCCCGCGCGGCGCACGGATTGCAGCTTTTGCACGAGCTCATCCGAAAACGCGTCCACGCGCATCGACGGCAGCGACACGCTCACGTCCTCCTGATCCGACCAGCCGAGCATCTGATCGAGCAGCGCGCGCAGCTGGGTGTAGTCGCTGGTGCTCAGCGAGGAAAGCGAAATTTCGTCGTAGCCGGTGGAGGAACAAAGTTCGCGGCTTTGGCGGTTCACGGTTTCGGCGGATTTTTCGCGCACCGGGCGATAGATGAAGCCCGCCTGACAGAACCGGCAGCCGCGGATGCAGCCGCGGAACACCTCTTCCACCGCGCGGTCGTGCACGATATCGAGGAACGGCACAACAAATTTATCGGGATAATAGCTTTCGTCCATATTGCGCATAATGCGCTTGCGCACCTTGGCGGGCGCACCCTCTTTGGGGGTAACGGCGTCAATGGTGCCGTCCGGCCGATAGGTCACGTCATACAGACATGGCACATAGACACCCTCAATCTGCGCGGCACGGCGCAAAAACTCGTGCTTGCCCACCCCTTCGGCGCGGCAGACGCGGAACAGCTCGATCACCTCGAGATCCACCTCTTCGCCCTCGCCGGGGAAGAAAATATCAATAAAATCCGCAAGCGGCTCCGGATTGCAAACGCACGGACCGCCCGCCACGACGATTTGCGTCAGCTCATCGCCGCGGTCGCAGCTGCGCAGCGGAACACCTGCCAGATCGAGCATGTTCAGCACATTGGTGTAGCTCATCTCATATTGCAGCGTGAAGCCGATAAATTCAAAATCGCGGATGGGATCGCCGCTTTCGAGGCCATAGAGCGGGATGTGGTGCGTGCGCATCTGCTCCTCCATGTCGATCCACGGCGCAAACACGCGCTCGCACCAGATATAGGGCCGCTCGTTGAACAGGCTATAAAGAATTTTCATGCCAAGGTGCGACATGCCCACCTCGTAGGTGTCGGGAAAACAGAATGCAAACCGCACATCCACGTCCTTTTTATCCTTGACCACGCTGTTGAGCTCGCCGCCGGTATAGCGCCCCGGCTTTTGCACCCGAAGCAGCACCGATTCCACCTGAGGAGAAATCATGGGGAGATTCCCGCCTTTCGTTGTCCTTTTATTTTTCATTATATAATGATAATATTATATCGTATTCGCGGCTGCTTTGCAACCCTTGACGGACGCGGCGCACAAAAAAATCGCCGGGAACACCGGCGAACAGGCGTGCAGCGTTAGGAACGGAGCACAAAGAAAACCACCAGATAAACGGTGACGGCCAGCAGCGACACATTGCCGCGCTGCCAAAACAATGTGACAAACGCCGCAGTTGCAAGCGGAAGCAGCGCCGCAAAGGCGACCCAGCGCGTGATGCGCGCCGCAGTGTCCGGCGGCAGGCGGCGATCCAGCAGCGCTTGCAGCGCGTGGCCGCCGTCGAGCGGATCGATGGGCAGCAGATTGAACAGGCCGAGCGCAAACTGCGCCATGCCGGCGGTGCGCAGCGCGGCCGCACGGGAAAAAATCCATGCCGCCAGCGCCAGCAGCGTGCCGGCGCAAAGGTTGACCATGGGCCCGGCCAACGTGACGAGCAGCTCTTCCCGATTGGGGTAAGGCGTTTGCTCGTGCCGGACGAGCCGGATGCCAAGCGCGGTCAGCCGCACCTCGCACGCGCGCCAATGCAGGCCGCGCATGGCCGCGAGGTGGCCGCATTCATGCATTGCGGCAGCCAGCAGCCCCCAGCGCAGGCTGCCGCTGCGATCCACCACGGCCAGCACGCACAGCCCCGCGCAAAACCAGACGCTGATTGCCACCGGAAAACCGAAGCAGCGAAAGCGCAGCATGGCTCAGCGCGCTCCGCCGGACACGGCGTTTTCCGGCATGGACGAAAGCACCTCCGGCGCGGACGAGGTCTGCGCCGATTCCGACGACGATACGTCGAAATGGGAGGAAACCGGCTCGATCGGTTCAAACAGCGTAGACAGCGACACCGAATGGCGTGCCGTGACCTGCGTGTAGGAACGGCGGAACGCGTCGCCGCCCAGCTTTGTGCCCAGCAGCACGGCCGCCAGCAGCACCAACGCCGCCGCAATTTGCAGCAGCAGCCACCGCGTTTCGCCCGACGCGCGGGAAAGCCGGGTGTGCACCGAAGCATTCGGCGGCCCGGCAGCCGCATCGTCTGCGTTCGGATCGGACGTCATTCGGCGTGCCGGCACCACGCGCGACTCCACCGGTTCCCCCGTGCCGGGATCCGGAGCGAACAGGCCGTCCGACTGCGCTTCTCCCCCCCATGATTCCTTTGGCGCCGTGCGGCGCGGCGCGTCATCGGGCGGTTCCGCGCCGGGCGCGCGGCTTTCCGTTTCGTGCGGCGCGTCCGTGCGGCGGAGCGGTACCCCCACCGCGCGGTGAACAAATACAAATTCCGATTCGCCGTTTTGATGTTCCATGTCCGTTGTCATCCCTTCTGCATTTGGCCGAATGGCTCTGTCAGAAACATATGCGGACAAGATGAAAAAGAGAACTGCGGCGTCAGTTTTCGGGCATGGTGATCGATGCGGTTTCGGCATGGGCGGCGCGCAGCAGGTCGGCCGGCGCGAGCTCCACCATGTGGCCGATTTTTCCTGCGCTGACGGTCACTGTGACAAGCGCACGGCAGGATTCGTCGATTACGGTGCGAAACTGTTTTTTCATGCCGATCGGCGAGCAGCCGCCCCGAATGTAGCCAGTAATCCCGCACAGCTCCGCCACATGGAGCATGGACACCGCCTTGGCGCCCACGGCGCGCGCCGCCGCCTTGAGGTCGAGCTCCGCCGCCGCGGGAATGACGAACACATAAAAATCATGATTCACGCCGCGCGTGACCAGCGTTTTGTAGAGCCGCTCCGGCGGC
>CAKUME010000225.1 GCA_934667575.1 uncultured Eubacteriales bacterium
CGAAAAAAATATGACTGCAATTTATGCTTTTTTGGAATGGCTGATCCCCGCGGGGTGGATTCGCTATGATTTTATGAAAAATGCGCTGCTCGCCATGCTGATGATCGCGCCGCTGTTTGGATTGCTCGGCACGATGGTGGTGAACAACGGCATGGCGTTTTTTTCCGACGCGATTGGTCACTCGGCGCTGTGCGGCATTGCCATCGGTGTGGTGCTTGGGCTGAGCGACACCACGCCCGCCATGATCGCGTTTGCCGTGCTGTTTGCGGTGGGGCTCAATTGGATCAAAAACGCCAACATTGCATCCACCGACACGGTGATCAGCGTGTTTTCCTCGCTCGGTGTGGCCATTGGGCTGGCGGTGCTTTCGGGCGGCGATTTTTCCAAATATTCCGGGCTGCTGGTGGGCGATGTGCTCAGCATCCGCCCGCGGGAGCTGGGCTATTTGGCGGTCGCGCTGGTGCTCACGCTGTCGTTCTGGGCGGTGGGCTTCAATGCGCTCCATGCGGCCAGCGTGAACCGGTCGCTCGCGCGCACGCGCGGCGTGCGGGTTCAACTGGTGGACACCCTGTTTGCGGTGCTCATCGCCGTGATCGTGACCATTTCCATCAAATGGATCGGCCTGCTGATGATCAACGCAATGCTGATCCTGCCCGCTGCCGCGAGCCGGAACATTTCGTCCAATGTGCGCGAATACCATCTGTATTCGCTGCTGTTTTCGTTCTTTTCCGGCATTACCGGCCTCATTGTGTCCTACTATGCGAACATCGCGTCCGGACCCATGATCGTCATTTTGGCGTCGCTGGTGTTTTTTGTTACTTACCTGCTGCGCAACTGTGCGCGGAGCTGAAAAATAAAAATGCTGTATCCCCAATGCGGAGCATGGCGTATTCGCGCCGTGCTCCGTCTTTTTTTGCGCATTTTTCTGCGGAAAGGCGCATCACAAATGGCATTCCAATGCAAGCACAAACGGACGAAGATCTCGCATTTTTCTCCCTTTTTTGCTTTTATTTTACATAAAATGGACTGCCCAATTTACATAAACACCGTATAATGGATATCAAACGCAGAAGGGAGGGAATATGATGGAAATCCGATTGCAGCAGGTCGCCAAAAGCTTTGGCGGCAAGCAGGTGATTCAGCCGACCACGCTGACGATGCAAAACGGCGGATTTACCACGCTGCTCGGTCCCTCCGGCTGTGGAAAAACCACGCTGCTGCGCATGATCGCCGGGCTGGAAACGCCGGACGGCGGTGAGATCTGGCTGGACGATACCTGCGTTTTCTCCAAAAAGCGCGGGGTAAACCGTCCGCCGGAAAAGCGAAACCTTGGCTTTGTTTTTCAGGATTTCGCGCTGTGGCCGCATATGACGGTGTTTGAAAACGTCGCCTTTGGTCTGCGCGCCCGAAAAGACACGGCCGATCTGCCGCGCCGCGTGCGCGACGCCCTGCGCACCGTGCATCTGGAAGACTTTGAAAAACGCTATCCGCACCAGCTTTCGGGCGGACAGCAGCAGCGCGTGGCATTTGCCCGCGCCATCGCGGTGCACCCGGGCTGCATTCTGTTCGACGAGCCGCTTTCCGCGCTCGACGCGCTGCTCCGCGAGGAAATGCGCCGCGAGCTCACCGAATTGACCGCGTCGCTCGGCATCACCTCTGTTTTTGTCACGCACGACCAAACCGAGGCAATGAGCATGAGCGACCGCATTGCCGTGCTCAACGGCGGCCGCGTGGAACAATACGATACGCCCGAAATGATTTATCACCACCCGGCGTCCGAATTTGTGGCGCGGTTTGTCGGCAAGTCCAATTGGCTGAGCCCCACGGAGCTGTTCCGCCCCGAGGCGGCCGCAGCCGAGCCCACGGCGGGTGCCCGGCGATACGATCTGTTGGTGCAGCGTGTACAATATCTGGGGGATTCCTATGAACTCACGGCGCCGTACCAAAATAATATGTGGACGCTTCGCAGCCGGCAAAAGGTAATGCCCGGCCAAAAGCTGTCCGTTTACATAGATCCGCAGCAAATCATTACGTTTCAGAAAGAGGTTTCGTGAATATGAAAAAACGTATTTTATGTCTTCTGACGGCGCTTTGCATCTGCATGGGCTTTACCGCTTGCGGGCAAACGCCCGCCTCATCCGGCAATCAGCCCGCAGGCAGCAAAGCCGAGAGCCAAGCGAGCAGCGAAGCGGCAGCCGAAAGCAAAACGCCCGAAAAGCTGTCCGGCAAAGTGACGGTGTATATGCCCAGCCCGGCCGGTCTAGCGGATAAGCTGGCTGCCGCGTTTACGGAGCAAACCGGCGTGGAGGTGGAGCAGTTCCAAGGCACCACCGGCGAAATTCTTGCCCGACTTGAAGCGGAAAAGGCCAATCCGGTGGCGGATGTGGTCATTTTGGCTTCGTGGTCGGACGGCCTGAGCATGAAGGCCGACGGTCAGCTGGAAAGCTATACGCCCGCGCATGCGGATCAGATCAACACGGGCTGGATCGACAGCGACCATACGCTGTTTGGTTACAGCGCATCCGCGGTGGGTGTGATCTACAACACGACCGTGGTGCCAGAGCTGAATGCCGACTGGGCGGAGCTGGCCGACGACAAATACAAAGATATGATCGCCATCCCCGATCCGGAAAAATCCGGCGCGTGCAAAGACTTTCTTGCCGGACTCGTCACGGGGCTGGATAACGGCGAAGCCATTATGCAGAGCTGGGCAGATAACGGCCTCACGGTGCCCGGCGCGAACAAAGCCGTGCTCGAAGCGGTGACGACCGGCGAAAAAGGCATTCTGATTGCGGGTGTGGACTATAACGCCTACTCATCCATGAAAAAAGGGCGAGCCGCTCAAAATCTACTACCCAGCATCCGGCACTGTGGTCAATCCGCGCCCGGCCATGATTCCGAAAACGGCGCCCAACAAAGACAATGCAAAGGCGTTTGTGGATTTCCTGTTCAGCGACGAGGCACAAAAGTTAGTTGCGGATGCCTATCTGCTGCCCGGCCGCAGCGATGTCACCTGCGAAAACCGCACCAATCTGGCCGATATTCCGCAGCC
>CAKUME010000226.1 GCA_934667575.1 uncultured Eubacteriales bacterium
GGATTGCACTGTATGCGTCGTTGCATTGGCCCATATCCAAAATGCGCGGCAGGCCGTCGATCTCGCCCAAGTCGAGGTCATTAAAGCGGTATTTGCCGCAGGCCAGTGTGAGCACCAACGTGTCCATCGGCGTTTGTTTAACAAAATCGGTATAGTAGTTTCGGCCGGGATGCGCGCCATCGCAGCCGCCCACCAGAAAAATGTGCCGCACCGCGCCCTTCTTGATGGCCGCGATGATCTGCTCTGCGTGCGCCAACACGGCGCCGTGCGCAAAACCGGTGGTCAGCATGTGCCCGCCGTTGATCCCGCTCATGCTGCGGTCGTGCTCATAGCCGCCCAGCGCAAGCGCCTGCGCGATCAGCGGCGAAAAATCCTTGTGCCCGTTTTCGTCGGCTTCGATGTGCGGAAGGCCTTCGTAGCCCACCACCGAAGTGGTGTACACGCGGTCGCGGTAGCTTGGGCGCGGCGGCATCAGGCAGTTGGTGGTGAACAGCACCGGCGCGGGAAGGTTTTCAAATTCCTTTTGCTGGTTCTGCCACGCGGTGCCGAAGTTGCCGGCCAGATGCGGATATTTGTTCAGCTCGGGATAACCGTGCGCGGGGAGCATTTCGCTGTGGGTATACACATTCACGCCCTTGCCCTCCGTTTGCGCCAGCAGCTGGGCGATGTCGCCCAGATCATGACCGGAAACCACGATAAACGGTCCTTTGCGCACATCCACATTCACGCGCACGGGCGACGGCGTGCCGAATGACTCGGTGTTGGCGCGGTCGAGCAGCGCCATGCACCGGTAATTCACGCGGCCGAATTCCATCAGCAGCGCAAGCCATTCTTCCACGCTGTGCGGTTCGTTCACGGCGCACAGTCCGCGATAAAACCACGCGCTTACTTCGTCGTCGCGAAAGCCCAGGTTCATGGCGTGATGTGCGTAGGCCGCCATGCCCTTGAGGCCGAACAGCAGCGTGGCGCGCAGCGAAACCACATCCGTTTCGCCTTTCCACAGTTCCACGACCGGAATGCGCGCGCCGCCCAACCGGGTGCGCGCCTGCACCACACGGTCGGTAAATGCGGCAATGGCGGTGCTGTCAAAATTGACATTGGTGAGCGTGGTGAACAAGCCGTCGGCGAGCAAGCGATCGGTCTGCTCGGTGCGAACGCCCTGCTGCGACGCGGCATATGCAAGGCGGATCAGCTCGGCCACCAATTCATCCTGCAAATTTGCCGTTTCGGGCTGCTTGCCGCACACCCCCACGCGCACGCATCCCTTATTCCCCGCCGTCTGCTGGCACTGAAAGCAAAACATATCGGACATATTTCCATTCCTCCTGCGATTGATTTGGAGAATAGTATGCGCCGCACTGCGGCGTTTCATGCACGCAAAAACGCGCCCCGCCGGCCGAAGCCGGGCAGGACGCGCCTGTTGTTCAGAAAGAGAAGAATTGCGCACACTTTATGCGCCGGGATAAGAGGACACTGCACTGTGCTTTTCCTGCACTTGGAACGTGACCTCGAACGAATCGGATGCCTGCACATTTTCACCGCTCTGGTTCACATGGTAGCAGGTAAGCGTGATCTCGTCGCCCGGGTTCATTTTTTCGAGCACGGCAAACAGTTCTTCAAACGTGGTCACGCGGCCTTGGTGATCACATCGTACAGCTGAAGATCGGTGTTCACCGCCGGACTATCCGATGCAAAACCAAGCACCAGCATGCCTTTTTCGAGGTTGTATTTTTTCGCCACCTCGTCGGACAACTCGCCGCAGGTGATGCCCATCTGCACATTGGCGTTATTTTCCGGAACAACGCGGCTGGACGCGCTGTTGGATGAAGTGTCCGGACGCTGCGAATCGCTGTATGGCGGGCGCGTGGGTGCGGAGCCGGAATCGCGCGTGCACAGCGCATACACACCGTAGATGGCAAAGCCGACGATGACCGCTTCGATCACCGCAGCGATGATCCACATGACGATCTGACCTGCACGGCCGGATTTGCGCGGCTTGGGCGGGCGCGGCGGCGCGCCGTAGGGCACATACCCCGCGGGCGGTGCAGGCGGCACGCTGCCGCCGCCGGAAACGCTGCCGGGCGCGCCATAAGACGGCGCATAGGGCGGATAACCGTAGCCCGGATGCGGCGTGCCAGCATATTGCGCCGGATTTGCATTGGGCACATAGCCGCCCACCGGCTGCGCATTCGGCACATAGCCCGTCGGTGCGCCCGAAGCCGGGATATAACCGGACTGCACCGGCGGCGGCGCGCCATACGGCGCGGCGGGGGCCGCATACGGCGTGGCTCCGGCGGTGGGCGCCGGACCCGGCTGCACCGGATATGCATAGGGCACATAGCCGGTTTGCGCAGGTGCGGACGGCGCGGCGGGCGGCGGCGCAAACGGATTCGGGTAGCGATCCGCCTGCGGCGCAGCCGGGTTGGCGGCCGGGGCCGCTGGCGCCGATGCAGCTTCACCGGAATCCGCGGCAGTGCCGGACACATCCTCAGCGGGGGCCGGCGTGTCGGAGGCGGGGGCCGTCACCGTATCCGCCGGCGCCGATGCAGCGGCATCGGGTGCAGCGGAAACGGCATCTTCGGCAGACGTGGCTTCGGGCGTGGACGGGACCGGGTTGAATTCATCGTTCATGGAGATTCATCCTTCCGAATTGAGTTTTGAAAAATCTGAGTGGGCGCGTTTATTTCAGCGTCACCTTCACTTCCGTTGTCTGACGATTGCGGTAAATGGTGAGTGTGACGGTATCGCCTGCACTGTATTTATTCTTTTCCGAGATCATGCCGGCGTAAGTCGTGACCGCCGTGCCATTGAACTTGGTGATAATGTCGTTTTTCTGGATTCCGGCTTCGGCCGCAGGCGAATTCTCGGCGACGTCATAAACCACCACGCCTGCCGGATAGCCATACATCTGGAGCCGCTCGGAGGTGTAGTAGGTATTAATCGTGACGCCCAAGTAAGCCTGCTGTTGGTTTTCCTGCTTGATCAGCCGATCGCAGATCTCTTTGACTTCGTTGACCGGAATGGCAAAGCCGATGCCGTCGTAG
>CAKUME010000227.1 GCA_934667575.1 uncultured Eubacteriales bacterium
CTTCGATATCGACCACCCGATCAATCGCCACGCCCATTGCGTCCAGCGCCTCGGCCTGAGCGATGGTGCGAGGAAATCCGTCCAGCACGAAGCCGTTTGCGCAGTCCGGCTCGGCCAGCCGATCGCGGATGATTTCAATCACAATTGCATCCGGAACCAGCTGCCCGGCGTCGGTATACGCTTTGAGCTTTTTCCCCGCCTCGGAACCGCTTTTCAACGCCGCTCGGATAATGTTTCCGGTCGAGATGGCCGGAATATTGAATTTTTCGCAAATCTTTTCTGCCTGAGTGCCTTTTCCAGCGCCCGGAGCGCCAAGCATAATAATGTTCATTGCATGACCATTCCTTTCTACTCAGCTGTTCTCTGGTGCGGAAAGCTTACTCGAGGAAGCCCTTGTAATGCCGCATCAGCATTTGGGATTCGATTGCGCGAACCGTTTCGAGCGCCACACCCACCACGATGATTACGGAGGTGCCGCCCAGCGAGATGTTCATGCCGGTGAAGCCTGCGCAGATGGTCGGCAGCAGGGCGATCACGGCGAGGAACAGCGCGCCGATGAGCGTAATCTTCGAAAGAATCTTCGCCAGATAATCCGACGTGGGCTTGCCAGGGCGAATGCCCGGGATCGCGCCGTTATTCTTTCTCAGATTATTGGCCATCTCGATCGGATTATACTGGATCGCGGTATAGAAATACGCGAACGCGATAATCAGAACGAAATAAATGATGGCATAGAGCCAGCTGCCCGGGCTGAGCACTTTGAGGAATTTATACCAGAAGGTGCCCGTTTTGGGCGACGCAAAGAGGCTGATCGTGCTCGGGATCGAAAGAATCGAGCTGGCGAAGATCAGCGGCATCACGCCGGACATGCTCACCTTGATGGGCATGTGGGTGTTCTGGCCGCCATACATCTTGCGCCCGACCACGCGCTTGGCGTACTGGATCGGAACCCGACGCTCGGCATCGTTCATGAACACGATCACCCAGATCAGCGCGAGGAACAGCACAATGGTAAACGGCACAAAGAAATAATACTTCGTGTAGGTGCCGCCCGCCTGCGCGAGCTGGAAGTAGGACACAAAGGACGCAATGAGCGAGGGGAGACGCGAGACAATGCCCGCGAAGAGGATGATCGAAATTCCGTTGCCCACACCGTACTGGTTGATCTGCTCGCCGAGCCACATCACCAGCGTGGAGCCGACGGTGAACACCGCGATGATCACCAGCGCCACCAGCACGCCGCCAAAGCCGCTGCGATACGGGTCGCCGATAATATAACCGGAGAGCGCCGTGCCGCTTGCGGTGGCATTGGTGTTGCGCAGGTAGAAATAGTAGGCCGTGCCCTGGAGCAGCGCGAGGCCGAGGGTGGTGTAGCGGGTAATGGTGCCCAGCTTTTTGCGCCCGGCGTCGCCGTCCTTGGCCATCTCGGCCAGCGCCGGGATCGCCACCGTGAGCAGCTGAATGATAATCGAAGAGTTAATGTACGGGGTGATCGACATTGCGAACACCGTCGCGTTGGCGAACGCACCGCCGGACATAATGTTGAGGTAGCCGATCAAGTTGTTGCTCTCCGTGCTGGTAATCGGCGCGATGAGCTCCTTGAGCACGCTGCCATTGATAAAGGGAACCGGAATTGCCGCACCAACACGGAAAATCACGACACTAAAGAGCGTGAACAGGAGCTTTTTGCGAAGCTCGGGAATCTTCCATGCATTTTTAATGGTTTCGATCAATTCAGATCACCTCGGCCTTCCCGCCCGCCTGTTCAATTTTCTGCTTTGCCGATTCGGAATAAGCAGAAACCTGAACCGTCAGCTTTTTGGAAAGGTCGCCGTTGCCCAGAACTTTGATGGAATCGAAATAGCCCTTGACCAGGCCGGTTTCAACCAACGCCGCCGCGTTGACCACCGTTCCGTCCTCAAAACGATTGAGGTCGCTCACGTTGACCGTAGCAACAGTTTTTGCAAAAATATTATTGAATCCACGCTTGGGAATGCGGCGCTGCAGCGGCATCTGGCCGCCTTCAAAGCCGGGGCGCATGCCGTGGCCCGCGCGGGCCTTCTGGCCCTTGTGGCCCTTGCCCGCGGTTTTGCCGTTGCCGGAACCTGCACCGCGGCCAATGCGCTTCACTTCTCTGCGGGAACCCGCCACGAGAGAAAGATCGTTCAGTTTCATGTGACTTCGCACCTCCTTGCTTACGCTTCGCTAACCTCGACGAGGTGGATGATTTTGGCCACTTTGCCCTTCGTCTGCGCGTTGTCCGGCTGCACCGTGGTGTCGCCGACCTTGCGCAGGCCCAAGGAATAGGCGGTGGCAATCTGGTCGTCTTTGTAGCCAATCAGGCTCTTTTTCAGCTTAATGTTGAGCTTTCCCATAATTGCACCCCCTGATTAAAGAATATCCTGCGCGGCCTTGCCGCGAATGCCCGCGACCTGGTCAAGCGTGCGGAGGCGAGACAAGCCCTCCATGGTGGCACGCGCCACGTTGCAGGGATTGTTCGAGCGCAGCGCCTTGGTGCGGATATCCTTGATGCCCGCCGCTTCCACCACGGCACGCACCGCACCGCCGGCAATAATACCGGTACCGGGTGCAGCCGGCTTGAGGAGCACGCGACCCGCGCCGAACGCGCCGAGCACTTCGTGCGGAATGGTGGAGCCATAGAGCGAGATCTTCACCATATTCTTCTTGGCATCTTCGCAGCCCTTGCGGATCGCGTCCGGAACTTCGCCGGATTTGCCAATGCCAAAGCCCACGCTGCCTTTGCCGTCGCCCACAACGACCAGCGCGGCAAACTTGTAGATACGGCCGCCCTTCACGGTTTTGGAGACGCGATTGATGGCAATTACGTTCTCCTTCATTTCGTCGTTTGTGTCAAATCTGTTCGCCAAAGTTTTCTCCTCCTTCACTTAGAACTTGAGGCCGCCCTCGCGGGCGCCTTCGGCCAGCTCTTTGACACGGCCGTGATAGATATATCCGCCGCGGTCAAAAACGACCTCGGTGATGCCCTTTTCGGCGGCCGCCTTCGCGAT
>CAKUME010000228.1 GCA_934667575.1 uncultured Eubacteriales bacterium
CGCAGGCGGTCAGCACATCAACAAAACGTCGTCTGCCGTGCGCTTAACGCACATTCCCACCGGCATCGTGGTCACCTGCCAGAACGAGCGCAGCCAGTTCCAAAACCGCGATGTTGCCATGAAAATGCTCATCTCCAAGCTCATGGAAATCAAGGAGCGCCAGCATATGGAAAAAATCGAGGACATCAAGGGCGTGCAGAAGGAAATCGCCTGGGGTTCCCAGATCCGTTCCTATGTGTTCATGCCTTACACACTCGTTAAGGATCACCGCACCGGCTACGAAACCGGCAACATTGCCGCAGTGATGGACGGCGACCTCGACGGTTTCATTAACGCCTCCCTCAAGGCCGACAGTCAGCACACGCTGGCCGAGGGCGAACCGATTTCGGAATAATCGTTTTTTGCACACAAAATTCCACGCGCCGTCTGCATGCCGGGCATTTTTGCCCGGCGCGCAGACGGCGCGTTTTTCATCTGCAATGTGCCCGCTTGCACACTGCGGAATCATCATTGAGCGGCGTATGTCCGGCTGCACACCGCGTGAATTTGGTCGCGCAGCTTCAAAAAGTCCGTGAATGCGTCCGGCTTTTGCGACGGATTGCGCAGCAGCGCCGCAGGATGCAGCGTGGCCATCATCCAAACGCCGTTGCGCTGCACAAATTCACCGTGCTGCCGCGTGATGCGAATGTTGGGGTCCATCAGCCGCATAGCGGCAATCCGCCCCAAGCAAACAATGATTTTCGGCCGGATCAGTGCCACCTGATTGCGCAGCCACGGAATGCACGCGTCCTGTTCCTCCGGCAGTGGGTCACGGTTTTGCGGAGGGCGGCATTTCACAATGTTTGCAATATAAATATTCGAGCGCCGATCCAAATCGATCACCGCGAGCATTCGGTCGAGCAGCTGCCCGGCACGCCCCACAAACGGTTCGCCCTGCAAATCTTCGTTTTCGCCCGGTCCCTCGCCGATGAACATCACCTCGGCGTCGGTGCATCCCACGCCGAACACCACATGGTGCCGTGCGCCGCAAAGGCCGCAGCGGCGGCACTGTTCGCAGTCGGATTTCAGTTTGGTCCATTCTTCGTTCATGTTTTTCGGCCCTTTCGCATCAAATTGCTTCATTATTATAACATCTTTTGGCCCAAGAATCAATTCATTTTTTGCGCCTTTGCATTGTTTTGAAAACCTATTCTTATGTCGACGCCCCGCTCGAGATGCACGGCGTGCCGTTTTTTGCAGAAAATCACCGGCTGGACCGCATGACCGATGCGGATCTGGAGGCGCTCAAGGCGGAAAACCCGGAGTCGGGCATTTTGGGCTATGGGCTGAATCACCGCACGCCGGGTGCGCGCATCTGCTTCCGCACCGATGCGCCGCAATTCACCGTTCGCCTGGAGCTCGAAAAAAATTCCCCGGATGTCGGCATGTCCATTTTCGCGTGTCAGGCCATCAATGTGATGATCGGGCCGCACACGGCGGCGCGCTTTGCCGGGCTGGTCAATCCGGGCAGCTACTCCACCTGCAAAGGGGAAAACACCTTTGAAAAGCCGCCCGTGATGGAAGACGTTACGCTTTATCTGCCGCGCAACGAGCATGTGGTGCATGTGGAGGTCGAAGTACCGGATGACGCGCGGGTGGAATCGCCCACGCCCTATAAATATCCGCCGGTGCTGTTCTACGGTTCCTCGATCACCGAGGGCGGCTGCTGCTGCCGTGTGACCAACGTCTACAACGCGCTGGTGTGCAGCTGGCTGGATGCGGATTTTTATAACTTCGGATTTTCCGGCAGCGCGCGCGGGGAGCTGGCAGTGGCCGACTGCATCAACCGCATTCCCATGAGCGTGTTCGTCTACGACTACGACCACAACGCGCCCACCGTGGAGTATTTGGCGCGCACGCACGAGCCGTTTTTCCGCCGCATTCGCGAAAAGCATCCCACGCTGCCGGTCATTTTCATGACCCGCCCGAGCTATCAGCCGAATGCCGACACCGATGCGCGTGCCGAGGTGGTGGCCCAAACCTATCGCCATGCGGTGGAGGCAGGCGACCGCAATGTGTGGTTCCTCGATGGCCGCACATTCTTCGGCAGCGAAGGCGCGCTCTGCTCCTGCGACGATACGCATCCGAACGATCTGGGCTTTTATTGGATGGCGCAAAAGCTCGAGCCGCTGCTGCGTCACGCGCTGGACATAGCCGTCGGAAAATGATTCCGGTGGTTTTTTCGGGAAACAGTTGAAAAATTCATGAAAAAGGTGTATCATGAATATATCAAATCAATTGGAGTTGATTCAATATGAAGGTATTGGTAGAAACTTCTGCGCGCCACGTTCATGTGACGAAAGCGGATCTGGAAAAGCTGTTTGGCGAGGGTTATGAGCTGACGGTGAAAAAAATGCTGTCGCAGCCGGGTCAGTACGCGAGCAACGAGCGCGTGACCGTGGTCGGCCCCAAAGGCGAAATGGCGAATGTGTCCATCCTTGGGCCGGTTCGTTCGGCCACGCAGATTGAGCTTTCGCTCACGGATGCGCGCAAGATCGGCATCATTGCGCCGGTGCGCGAGTCGGGCGACATTGCCGGCACCCCGGGCTGCAAGCTCGTCGGGCCCAAAGGCGAGGTAGAGGTTGCCGAGGGTGTGATTGCTGCCAAGCGCCACATCCACTTCACTCCGGCCGACGCGGCGGAAGCCGGCGTGGCGGACAAGCAGATCGTGTCGGTGAAGCTGGACACCAACGGCCGCAGCCTGACCTTTGGCGACGTGGTGGTGCGCGTGAGCGACAAATACGCGGCCGCCATGCATATTGATACCGACGAATCGAACGCGGCGGGCTGCTCCGGCGTGGTCTACGGCGAAATCATCAAATAATTTTTTTGCAACGGATCGGTTGAGCCGGGCGTTTTCTCCAGCGGGAAAGCGCCCGGCTTTTCTGCGCTTTTTGGACCAAATCGATGTGCCGCACAGCGGGTTGCAAATCCGAGTGGCCCGTGGTATAATAAAAGCCGCAATGTGCACGACATCGTGC
>CAKUME010000229.1 GCA_934667575.1 uncultured Eubacteriales bacterium
CTCCATCTCGCGCAGGCTGTCGGTCAGCACCTTTTGCGATATGCCGTCCAGATCCCGCAGCAGCTCGTTAAACCGCCACGGGCGCGCTTTGAGGTTGCGCAAAATCAGCAACTTCCATTTTCCGCCAATCAAGGACACGGCGGTGGCCACCGGGCAGGCCGGCAATTCGTCTTTGGTTTTCATGTTTTGCATCTCCTTCTGTTTGGAATGGTACCGCAGAACCCTTGACCATATCATACCACACATTTCAAAAAGAATATATAGTTATAAAAAAGTGCGTACTTGTTTGGACGCGGATCCGGTGATAAACTAAAAGCAGGCAAAGAAAATTGTCCGGAATCTCGGAGGTATATCACATGAAGAACTACACCAAAACAAACGTTGGCTGCGCAGCCCGCACCGAGCTGCACGATTCGCTTGCCTTAACCGGCGCAGAGGTCAGCGTGAACCGGCTGCCCGCCGGCGCAAGCGTGCCGTTTGTGCACGCGCACAAGCAGAACGAAGAAATTTACGGCATTCTTTCCGGCAAGGGCAAGGCCGTGATCGACGGTGAAGAAGTGGCGCTGACTGCGGGTGATTGGCTGAAAATTTCGCCCGCCGCCAAGCGGCAGTTCTTTGCGGCGCACGATGCGGGCATGGACTACATCTGCATTCAGGTCAAAGCGCATTCGCTGGGCGGCTTTACCGCCGACGACGCCGTGGTGGAATGATCCCCGGCAAACCCACGCAAAAAACCTCCGCAGCGCGCGTGATGCGCGCCTGCGGAGGTTTTGTTATGCTCGCAAACCGATGCGATTTTTCAAAGCGCGCGGCACACGCTTCCCGCTCGGCGCGTTACACCTTGGCCACGGTGATGGTCGCGGGCTCGCCGTTGATATCCCACTCCTTGGTGTAGCCGTCCAGCTCGTCGGCCATGCGGTCGCCGAGCACGCCGTCCAAAATCGCCTGCGCGCTTTCCTTGGCCAGCGCCGTCAGCTTGGCGCTGCCGGTCACGCGCACCGCAATATGGTCCACCACATCAAAGCCCGCTTCCTTGCGCATCGTCTGAATTTTGCTGATGAGCTCGCGCACATAGCCCTCGCGGATGAGCTCCTCGGTGAGCGTGGTGTCAATGGCCACCGTCACGCCGTTATCCGTCTGGGTGAAGCAGCCCGCCTGCTGCGCCGCCTCGATCAGCAGATCCTCCGGCGCGAGCTGCACATCGCCGTCCGGCAGATGCAGCGTGAGCGCGCCGGTGTCGTCCAGCTCCTTTTTCGCCGCGCGGCCGTCCAGCTCGCTCAGCGCGGTGCGGATCGCGCCCAGCCGCTTGCCGAACTTCGGCCCCAGCGTTTTGAGCTGCGGCTTAAAGGTGTAGTTCATCATCGCGTCCAGATTGTCCGCAAACAGCACCTGCTTCACGTTCAGCTCATCCTCGATGATCTCCAGGAAGTAGGGCGCCAGCGTGCGGCCGGTGACATACATTTTTGCGAGCGGCTGGCGGTTCTTGATGTTTGCGCCGTTGCGCGCGGCGCGGCCCAGTGTGACGATCTCGCGCACCTTGGCCATGTCGGCCTCCAACTCCGGCCGGATCTGCATTTCGTTCACCGTGGGATAGTCGCACAAATGCACGCTTTCGGGCGCAGCCGCATCCACCGAGCGCACCAGGTTCTGATAGATATCCTCCGTCATGAACGGGATCATCGGCGCGGCGGCCTTCACCACCGTGACCAACGCGGTGTAGAGCGTGAGATACGCGTTGATCTTATCCTGCTCCATGCCCTTGGCCCAATAACGCTCGCGGCCGCGGCGCACATACCAGTTGCTCATCTCGTCCACAAAGCCCTCGAGCGCGGCGGCGGCCTCCGGAATGCGGTAGCGCGCCAGATTGTCGTCGGTGGTCTTCACCATCGTGTTCATGCGCGACAGCAGCCACTGATCCATCACCGACAGCTTATTGTAGTCGAGCGTGTATTTCGTCGGGTCAAACTGGTCGATGTTGGCATACAGCACATAGAACGCATAGGTGTTCCAGAGCGTGCCCATGAACCGGCGCTGGCCCTCGATCACCGCTTTGCCGTACCAGCGGCTGGGCAGCCACGGTGCGGAATTGGAATAGAAGTACCAGCGGATGGCGTCGGCGCCGTAGGTTTGCAGCGCCTCCATCGGATCCACCGCGTTGCCCTTCGACTTCGACATCTTCTGGCCGTTTTCGTCCTGCACCAGCCCCAGCACGATCACGTTGCGGTAGGGCGCGCAGTGGAACACCAGCGTGGAAATGGCCAGCAGCGAATAGAACCAGCCGCGCGTTTGGTCCACCGCCTCCGAAATGAAGTCGGCCGGGAACTGCTTTTCAAACACGTCCTTGTTCTCGAACGGATAGTGATGCTGCGCAAACGGCATGGAGCCGGAATCGAACCAGCAGTCGATCACCTCGGGCACCCGCTTCATCACGCCGCCGCATTTGGGGCAGCGCAGCGTGACCGCGTCGATATAGGGGCGGTGCAGCTCGATTTTGTCCGGGCAGTTATCCGACATCGCCTTGAGCTCCTCAATGCTACCCACCGCATGGCGCTCGCCGCAGTCGGCGCATTCCCACACGTTGAGCGGCGTGCCCCAGTAGCGGTTGCGGCTCACGTCCCAATCCTGCACGTTTTCGAGCCAGTCGCCAAAGCGGCCCTTGCCGATGCTCGCCGGGATCCAGTTGATCGTGTTGTTGTTCTGGATCAGCTCATCCTTCACTGCGGTCATCTCAATGAACCACGACTCGCGGGCGTAGTAGATCAGCGGCGTGTCGCAGCGCCAGCAGAACGGATAATCATGCTCAAACTTCGGCGCGTCAAACAGCAGCCCCCGCTCGTCCAAATCACGCAGCACCAGCGGGTCGGCATCCTTCACGAATTTGCCCGCAAACGGCGTTTCGGGCGTCAGGTTGCCCTTGCCGTCCACAAACTGCACAAACGGCAGGCCGTAGCGGCGGCCCACCCGCGCGTCGTCTTCACCGAACGCCGGCGCAATGTGCACAATGCCGGTACCGTCGGAC
>CAKUME010000230.1 GCA_934667575.1 uncultured Eubacteriales bacterium
GTCTTTGGCGATGCTGTCGTGGCGCAGATAGGCGCCGATGCGCAGGTTTTCGAGCACCGTCAGGTTCGGGAACACCCGGCGGCCTTCCGGCACGAGCGTGATGCCACGCGCCACAATTTTGTCCGGCGACAGCCCGAGCACGTCGCTGCCCTCAAACCGGATCTGGCCCGCCTGCGGCTTCACAATGCCCGCAATCGACCGCAGAATGGTCGATTTGCCCGCGCCGTTGGCGCCAATCAGCGTCACGATCTTGCCCTGCTCCACGTCGAACGAGATGCCGTCCACTGCGCGAATGCCGCCAAAGTTCATGTGCAGATCGCGAATTTCCAAAATATTACTCATCGTCGGCCACCCCCAGATACGCGTCGATCACTTTCGGATTGGCCTGAATTTCGGCCGGTGTGCCCTCGGCGATCTTTTTGCCGAAATCGATCACATAAATGCGGTCGGAAATGTCCATCACCAGATTCATGTGGTGCTCAATGAGAAACACCGTGAGGTGAAATTCGTCGCGAATGCGGCGAATGAACGCGGTGAGCTCCTCGGTTTCCTGCGGATTCATGCCCGCAGCCGGTTCGTCGAGCAGCAGCAGTGTGGGCTTGGTGGCCAGCGCGCGCGCAATTTCGAGCTTGCGCTGCTTGCCGTAGGGCAGCGAGGTGGCAATTTCGTTCCGCACATCGTCCAGCCCCACCACGCGTAGCAGTGCGTCCACCTGCGCCCGCATCGCTTTTTCTTCCTTGCGGTTGAGCATCAGCGTGGCGGTGAACAGGTTGGAGGTGCGGCGCAGATGCGTGGCCACCAGCACGTTTTCAAACACCGTCATCGACTTGAACAGCCGAATGTTCTGGAATGTGCGCGCAATGCCGAGCTGGGTGATCTGATCGGGCGTTTTCACCACGGATTTCGTGTATTTGCCCGCGTTTTCGCCCGCGTAGAGCTTTTTCATTTTGCCCGTGGGGTGGTTTTCGAGAATGAGCCGGTCGTTGAAGTAGATCGCGCCGTTGGTGGGTTGATACACGCCCGTGATCGCGTTGAACGCGGTGGTTTTGCCCGCGCCGTTGGGGCCGATGAGCGAAACGATCTCGCCCGCGTGCACGTCCATCGACAAATTGTTCACGGCCACAACGCCGCCAAACTGCATGGTGATGTTTTCAAGCCGAAGCACGCTGCTCATTGGGCATTCCCCGCTTTCTTTGATTTTTGATGGAACAGCCCGGCAATTTTGCCCGGCAGGCTTTGAATGCCGCGCAGCAGGCGCAGCGAGCTGAACTCGCGGCTGCCCATGATGCCCTGGCGGAAGAACAGCACGAAGATCATGATGATCACCGAGAACACCACCAGCCGGAAGCCGTTGCGGAACATCGGCGATGAAATGCCCAAAAACGTGCCGCTGTCGAGCCCGCGCAGCCACCATTCCTGCGACGCGATGTAGAGGAAGCTCGCAAGCACCGAACCGGTGATGGAGCCGATGCCGCCGATGACCACGATCAGCAGAATCTCATAGGTGAGCGCCGAGGTGAACGGCGCGGCGTTGGTGGACCCCACATACACGGCGTACATGGCGCCGCCAATGCCGGCAAAGAACGAGCTCACCACAAAGCTGATCATTTTGTGATGCGCCAGGTTAATGCCCATGGCTTCGGCGGCCACTTCGTCGTCGCGAATGGCCTTGAACGCGCGGCCGTAGGTGGAATGCAGCATCAGCGAAATGAACGCAATGCACGCCAGCGCAATGAGAAAGAACGGAATCACGAACGACGCCTTGCGGAACGGGCTGTCGCTCAAAATGCCCTTGAACGTGTTCAAATTGCTGATCGGGAACGAGCCGTTCGTCACCCGGCCGAGCTTATCCCACTGGATGATTGTGCGCAGAATTTCGGCAAAGCCGAGCGTGGCGATGGCCAGATAGTCGCTTTTGAGCTTGAGCACCGGCAGGCCGATCAAAAACGCGAAAATGGCCGCGCACACCCCCGCGAGCAAAATCGCCACCAGAATGGGCAGGCGAAACTGAATGAGCGGCGTGCCCGAAAAGCCGTAGACCATTTCGCGGCTGGCATCGTCCACCGAAAAAATGGCGTACATATACGCGCCAATGAGCATAAAGCCCGCCTGACCGAGCGAAAACAGCCCGGTGAAGCCGTTGAGCAGGTTCATCGACACCACCACGATCGCATATACGCAGCCCTTTTGCAGCACCTTCACGATCATGTCGAACGAATTGGACGTGGCGTCCACCCAAAAGAGCGCCGCCAGAAGCAGGCCGAACAGAACGAGGTTGCCGATGAGATTGCGCTTTTTGTCTGCCGGCTTTTGCAAAGTTGTCATATCGAACCCTCCCTTTTTACACCTTGTCCGTGGTTTTTTCGCCGAACAACCCGGTGGGCTTCACGCAAAGAATCACGATGAGCAGCGCGAATGTGAACGCATCGGAAAAGGTGGTCATGCTCACGCCGCCAATGCGCACCGCGCGGATGAGGTTTTCGCAGATGCCGATGATGAACGCGCCGATCACCGCGCCGGGAATGGACCCGATGCCGCCGAACACCGCCGCCACAAACGACTTGAGCCCCGGCATGGAGCCGGAGGTGGGGATCACCGAGGGGTAGTTCGTGAAATAGAGGATGGAGCCCACCGCCGCGAGCAGTGAGCCGATGATGAACGTGGCGCTGATCACGCGGTTGATTTTGATGCCCATGAGCTGCGCGGTTTCAAAATCCTTGGACACGGCGCGCATGGCAATGCCGATTTTGGTGAACTTGATCACCAGCACCAGCCCAACCACCAGCGCCAGCGTGATCACCGGGGTAATGAGCGTGACGCGCTTGGTGGTGGCGCCGAACATCGAAATGGTGTCCGAAATCCACGGAATGTCGGGATAGGTTTTCGCAAGGCCGCCGGTCACATAGAGCGCGACGTTCTGAAGCATATACGATACTCCGATCGCCGAGATCATCACCGACATGCGCGGCGCGCTGCGCAGCGGCTTGTAGGCCGCGCGCTCCACCGCAAAGCCGAGCA
>CAKUME010000231.1 GCA_934667575.1 uncultured Eubacteriales bacterium
TCCGTGAAACGCAGTCGAGCTGGATCAAGGAAGAAATCGGAAATTATATGAGCGCCGTGCCGTGCGATGAATGCGGCGGGCGGCGTCTTCGCAAAGAAAGCCTCGCGGTAACGGTGGACGGCCTCAACATTGATGAATTCTGCACCATGCCGGTGTCGGACGCACTGACTTTCGCGCAAACGCTCGACGGTAACCTGTCGCCGCGTGACCGGGTCATTGCGGCATCCATCCTCAAAGAAGTGCGCAGCCGGCTTGGATTTTTGAACAACGTTGGGCTGAACTATCTCACGCTTGCGCGGTCGGCCAGCACGCTCTCGGGCGGTGAAAGCCAGCGTATTCGGCTGGCTACACAGATCGGCTCTTCACTGATGGGCGTGCTGTATATTCTCGATGAGCCGAGCATCGGCCTGCATCAGCGTGATAACGACAAGCTGCTCGCCACGCTCAAACGTTTGCGTGACCTTGGCAACACCGTGCTCGTGGTCGAGCACGACGAAGACACCATGTATGCGGCGGACTATATTGTGGATATCGGCCCGGGCGCAGGCGTACACGGCGGCAAGGTGGTGTGCGCAGGCACGGTAGAGGACATCAAAAAATGCCCCGAATCGATCACCGGTCAATACCTGAGCGGCAAGCGCTCCATTCCGGTTCCGGCGCAGCGGCGGCCGGGCAACGGAAAGTTTTTGAAAATCATTGGCGCCCAGCAAAACAACCTCAAGAACATCGATGTGACCATCCCACTGGGCATGTTTGTGTGCATAACCGGTGTGTCCGGCTCTGGCAAATCGTCGTTGATCAACGAAATTTTGAATAAGCGTTTGTCGGCCGAACTCAACGGTAGCAAAGCCAAACCCGGAAAGCACAAGGATATTTTGGGCATCGATCAACTCGACAAGGTGATCGACATCACACAGGCACCCATCGGGCGTACGCCGCGCTCCAACCCTGCCACTTATACCGGTGTATTTAACGATATTCGTGAGCTGTTTGCGTCCACGTCGGACGCCAAAACCCGCGGCTACGGCCCGGCTCGTTTTTCGTTCAACGTGAAAGGCGGCCGATGCGAAGCATGCGAAGGCGACGGTATCCGCAAAATTGAGATGCATTTTCTGCCGGATATTTATGTGCCGTGCGAAGTGTGCGGCGGCAAGCGATACAATCGCGAAACGCTCGAGGTGCGCTACAAAGGGAAAAATATTTATGACGTGCTGCAAATGACGGTGGAAGAGGGCGTGGAATTTTTCTCATCAGTGCCCAAAATCCAGCGCCGCCTGCAAACGCTTGCGGAAGTAGGGTTGGGCTATATCCAGATCGGTCAGTCCTCGACCACCCTTTCGGGCGGCGAAGCCCAACGCGTGAAGCTGGCCACCGAGCTGTCGCGCCGTGCGACCGGCCGTACGCTTTATATTTTGGATGAGCCGACCACCGGCCTGCATGTTGCCGATGTGCACCGGCTGATCGATGTGCTGCAAAGCCTCACCGACGCGGGCAACACCGTGGTGGTGATCGAGCATAATTTGGATGTGATCAAAACGGCCGACTGGATCATTGATTTGGGGCCGGAAGGCGGCGACCGCGGCGGCCAGATCGTGGCGGAAGGCACGCCGGAGCAAGTGGCGCAGGTGAAAGCCTCCTACACCGGCCAATATTTGCAAAAGATGCTGAAACCGCATACCGATAGATAAAAATTTACAACTTGTTCAACTCTCGGACGTGATCTTATTGTAAAATAAGATAGTCAAAAAGGAGAGGTGCGCATATGTTCGGCTACATCCGACCGTTTAAACCGGAAATGAAGTTTGTCGAATACGACGCCTATCGGAGCGTGTATTGTACGCTCTGCAAACGGCTCGGGGAATGCTACGGCTGGGCGGCACGGATGACGTTGAGTTATGACGGTACCTTTCTGGCGATGATGGGCATTGCGCTGTCGGACGCGCCGTCGCGCATCTGCAAGGGACGCTGTACCTGCAATCCGCTCAAGAAATGCGCATACTACCACGGCGATGAAGATGCCGTGACCTATGCGGCCGCCGTGAACGTGCTACTGAGCGCCGCACGCTGCCGCGATGCGCTTGCGGATGCGCGCGGATGGAAGCGTTGGCGCGCCTGGGGAATGCTGCAAATGCTGCACCGTGCCGAGCGCAAAGCGCGCGCAGAGCTTCCGGAGCTCTATGACGAAATTGCCTGCCAGCTTGAAGCGCAGCAGGCGCTGGAGCGCGCGGGCTGCGCCGTTTTGGATGAAGCGGCCGAACCCACCGCACGGATGCTGGAAGCCATTTTGCGGCGAATCGGGCACGACGATACGCAGCAGCGCATTTTGGCGGTGGTGGGCTATCAGTTGGGGCGATGGATTTATCTGGCGGATGCGCTGGACGACTATGCCGATGATTGCCGTACCGGAAGCTATAACCCTCTGCGGCAGCGCTTTGGCTCCGACGCTGACGCGAATGCCGTTGGGCAGTATGCGCGGGAAGTGCTGAGCGCCGACGAGGCCCGACTGGGCAGTGCGTTTGCGCTGCTTGAGCCGCACCGACTGGGCGCTGTGCTGAACCACATCATCTGTGAGGGACTTCCGGCTATTCGAAAGCAGCTCCCTTTGCCGCATCGCAAACAAAATCAGGAGGCACCGCATGAACGACCCTTATAAAATTCTGGGCGTTTCGCCCAATGCAACGGATGACGAGATTAAGTCGGCATACCGAAATCTGGCAAAGAAATACCATCCGGACAACTATGCCGATAGTCCGCTGCGCGATTTGGCGTCGGAAAAAATGAAAGAAATCAACGAAGCCTATGACGAGGTAACGCGTCGCCGCAAGGAGGCCGCTTCGGGCGCAGCCTCCGGCGGTTATGGTAGCTACGGCTCCGCGCAAGGGGGGAGCTATTCGGCCGCCACCTCTTATCCGGATGTGCGCAACATGATGCAGAGCGGCCGATTTGCGGATGCAGAACAGATTCTGAACGGTGTGCCCGTGGGCAGCCGAAGCC
>CAKUME010000232.1 GCA_934667575.1 uncultured Eubacteriales bacterium
AAATGAAGGTGGGCAAAATCATGATCGTTTGGCTGGTTTTTGCAAAGCGCTTATAGCGACATTCGTTGAGCGCAATGGCCAGCGCCACGTTGCACACCGTGCCGATTGCGGTGAACAGAAAGTAGTAGCCCACCGTATTGCGCAGCATTCGCCACGTGGTGGTGGATGACATAAACATGAACCGGAAGTTTGCCAAGCCGACCCAATCGCTCGCAAACCCTTTCATGAAGTTGTAATCCTTAAACGCCAACACAATACCGAACATGGGAACATAATTAAACATCAGGATGATAATCAGTCCCGGCAGAACAAACAGCAGCAGCGCTCGGTTTTTCCAAATATTTTTCCAAAACGCTTTCATATTTCCAGGATTCATGTTCTTTTGAAAGCCCCTTTCATGTTTCTCTGGCATATATGATACCGCACGACTCCCCCGTTTTCAAGAAGAAATTCCCGATCGAATAGCACTTTTCCGACACACTTATTAAAAAATTTTTCATATTTAATATCGGATATCACAAACAAGCGCTTGAAATCGGGCGAAAAAATATCTATTTGTATTTTTTCGATTTATTAGCACTTTTCCGATTTGTTGTGTGCGGAAATTGATTTTTGGGAAGATCTATGATATAGTAAATAATGAAAAGGACGACAAGCGGAGGGACTGTTATGCTGCGGGTGTTGCTGGTGGACGATGATTTGACCATGCTGAAAATTTTGGAACAAAAGGTGCCGTGGGCAGATTATTCCTGCCAAGTGATGGGCACGGCGATGGACGGGGAGCAGGCGCTTGCACTGGTGCACCGGGAGCTGCCCGACCTGGTGGTGACAGACATTAAAATGCCGGTGATGGGCGGGTTGGATTTTTGCCGCGCGCTCCAAAAAATTCGCGACGACATCCCGATCATTCTGCTGAGCGCCTACGAAGATTTTGAAACCGCACGCTTCGCGATGAAATACAATGTGACCGATTATCTGCTCAAGCCGCTCAACGAACAGAATATTCAGTTGCTGTGCTCCATTTTGCGCGAGCTGCAGCGCAGCCATGATCAGCTGGAATTTTACACGGCGCTCTGCACGGCCGAGCGCCAGCGCGAAATTCGGTCGCATTTGGCGGCGGGCGACGTGGAATGGTTCTGCGATTTTTTTATTCGATTCACCGATTGCTTTTCGGTGCGGTTTCAAACGGTACGCGAAGCATGCGTGCGCATGATCGAGCTGCTTTACGCCCTGCGGCCGGACGGCCCGAAAGAAATTGCCGCTCAAACCGCGACGCTGATGGAATATCCGTCGAAAATGGAGATGGTTTCTTTTGTGACGGAGCTGTATGACCGGGTGTTGAATGTGGCGGATTATGCGCCGGTTAAAATCGATTATCAGAGCAGCATTTTTCAACAGGTTTACGATTATATTATGGAAAACTTTGCGCAGCCGGACTTCAGCGCAACGGCGCTGTCGGAACGCTTTCACTTTTCGGCCGACCACATCAACCGGCTGTTCAGCCGCCGCACCGGTCAGACGCTGAGCGTTTACATCAACGAGCAGCGCATCCACCGTGCGCTGGAGCTGCTGCACAACCCGGATATTCCGATCGGCGAGGTGGCGGAACGCTCCGGTTTTCGCAATCAGAACTATTTTACGCGCAGCTTCAAAAAGGCCACACAGCTCACGCCCACGGAGTACCGGCTGCGGCTCCAATTGGGGCAGGAGGATTGAGCGATGCGCATACGTAAGCGGCTGAATATGTTCCAGCGTCTCTCGGTTGGGCTGATCGGCATCATCGCCGGGGTGTCGATCCTGCTCACCGGCGGCTTCTGCTTTTATTACAAGGCGCGCGCCGAGCGCTCGGTGTCGGACAGCATCAATCAGCTGTCCAAGGTGAACACCCTGAATATCTCCAATGCGTTCAACCGCATTGAGGTCGCGGCAAAATCGCTGGGCACCTCCACCTCCGGGCTGCGCGAGAATATGATCCTGTATCAGGGGGATCCGGACAGCTTGCTGAACGCCTTCGCGCAAACGCGCGACACGGTGAACAATTATCTGAGCATTGCGCTGCGCTCCATTACCACCCAATATCAGGTGTATTTTCTGCCGGACGCTTCGTTTGGGCTGTATGGCCGGCTGTGGCCGCTCCGCATGCCCGAGGTTTCGTTCAGCAGCACGACCGGGGTTTGCTCGGATGTGGAACTGCGCGGCGAGGAATGGTATCAATATGTGCAGCAATCGCCGAACGAAAGCTACTGGTTTTGCCGCACGGAGCAGCCCGGAACGCTATATATGGCGCGGCGGCTGCAATATTGGACGATGATCGACGGCAAGGCCGAAAACGTGTCGCTTGGCATGCTGCTGATTGCGATGGATGCGTCGTGGATCAGCGACAGCGTAGACTTTTCGTCGCTCGGCGTGGACGCGCGCTATTGGCTGATGAACCGCACCGGCCGGGTGCTCTATGCGCAGGACACCGCGCTGTGCGGCCAGCGCTTTGAAGCGCTCGCGGGGCAGCCGTGGGCAGAGGTGGATCGCGCCGTGGATTATTTGACGCTTGCAGGCACGCGTTACAGCATTCATGTGACGCGCACGGACCCGGATATGCGGCTCATCACTTTGGTGCCGCAGGTGGAGCTGGTGCAAAACTCGGCTCGGGTGTTCTATTTGTTCGGCGCGGTGCTGGCGCTGGTGCTCTTTGTTGGGGTGCTGCTGAGCCTGGCATTTTCGCGGCGCATCACCAATCCGATTCTGGATTTGGCTCACCACATGCGCAGCAAGCAGCTCACGCCGCGCCCGGTGCCCTCGGGCGCGGACGACGATGTGCAGGCGCTGTATCTGAGCTTTAACAAGCTGGTGGAGCAGGTGAACCAGTCGATTGCGGCGCAGCTGCGCCACGCGCAGCGCGAAAAGGAGCTGGAGCTGAATGTGCTTCAGGCGCAAATCAACCCGCATTTTCTTTGCAATTCGCTCAATTCGGTCTACAATTTGGCTACGCTGCACGG
>CAKUME010000233.1 GCA_934667575.1 uncultured Eubacteriales bacterium
GTATAGAGGTTGGCCTGCGGGAAGCTCATGCCGCCCCACTTGCAACGCAGCGCGTGGAACTCGGGATCGTTGGCGCCGAACTTGTCCTGCGCCGCCTTGAGGAAGGTGTAGAACTCATCGACGGTTTTGGGCATGTTGCCTTTTTCCTTGGAATAGCCCAGTTCTTCCGCCATATCGGTGAAGTAGGTGAAAGCCAGCTGGTCGCTGGAGGAATAAGTGAACACGTAGTTCGGCGCAGTGTAGAGTTCGCCGTCCACGCTGGTGAACACATCCGCGTTGCTGTCCTTATAGGTTTCCAGCGCGCGGGCCAGGTTGGGCATTTTGTCGAGGTTTTTCGCCAGATCGACAAAATAGCCGGCCTTACCGTATTGGAGCATATCCGTTTTGGAAACGCCGCCGCCGATCAGGGTCAGATCGGGCAGCGTGTTGCTCGAAACGGCCAGCTGAATCGCCTGGGCCCATTCCGACTGGATCTGCCAGTCGATGGTCACATTGGTGAGCGCTTCGTAGTCGGTGGTGAAGTGCTTGTTTTTCAGATCATCCAGCGACCAGCCCCAGTCCGCCACATACGCGGTGAGCGTGACCTTGTCTTTCGACAGCGGATAGCTGATTTCCGTGGTCGTGCCCGACGCCGTGCCCGACGCCGCATCGGAAGAAGCGGGCGTTTTGGACGCCGTCGAAGAGGTTTTTCCGCCGGCACAGGAAGTGAATCCCGCAACCAGGCAGGCTGCCAGCGCAAGGGCAACCAGTTTGGTTTTTACGTTGTGCATGTTTTTTTGCCTCCATTCAAATTTTATCTTTAAATTCCGTCCGCCGGCGAATCCGACGGCAGAAAATAAGATACAACCATTGTGTGTTTTCAGCCTTTCACCGAGCCCACCATCAGGCCCTTTTCGAAAGACTTTTCGAGCATCGGATACAAGATCATCAACGGAACGGTGGACACGATGATGATCGCATACTTGAGCAGATTGGCCAGTTGCTCCTTATATTGCAGCGCCTGCGCGTTCATCTGACCGGCGCCGACCGCCTGATCCTGCTTGCGGAGAATGTTGCGCAGGATGAGCGCGAGCGGCCATTTTTCGGACGCGCCGTTCAGATACACCAGCGCGCCGGTGTAGCCGTTCCATTGGCCTACCACCACATAGAGCACCAACACGCCGATCATCGATTTGGCCAGCGGCAGCATAATGGTGTAGAAGATGCGCAAATCGCCGGCGCCGTCAATGATCGCAGCTTCTTCGATCTCGGAAGAAATGGAGCTGGAAAAGAACGTGCGCGCCAAAATCAGGTTATAGGAGCTCACACCGCAGGTAACGATCAGCACCCACCAGGTGTTGAGCAGATGAAGATTGCGAATGTTCAGATAGGTGGGGATCATGCCGCCGCCAAAGAACATGGGCAGCACCACCAGAAACATGAAGAACCCACGGCCGCGCAGGCGTTTTTTGGAGAGCGCATAGGCGCCCGGCACGGTGAGAAAAAGCGACCAAACGGTGCCCATCACGGCATAGAAAATGGTGTTGCGGTAGCCGGTCCAAATCGACTTGGTTTTGAACACTTCTTCATACGCCGCCAGCGTGAGACCCTTGGGATAAAAGACGACTTGTCCGGTGGCCACCAGCGTGGGGTCGGAAAACGATGCGATAATCACAAAATACAGCGGATAGGCAACCGAGAGCAAAAACAGGGTGAGAATGATCACATTGATCACATTGAATACCCGATCGCCTACTGATTCCTTGATGACTCCATTGTTCATAATAGCCCGTCTCCTCCTTCCTTACAGGAACGAAATCTCGGTGGTCTTCTTGGAAAGCCAATTGACTCCCATGAGCACAATGAAGTTGATCACCGTGTTGAACAAACCGATTGCAGTGGTAAAGCTGAATTTGCCGCCCAGCAGGCCCTGCTCATAAGTATAGGTGGAAATCACGCGCGACACTTCCAGGTTCATGTCGTTTTGGAGCATGTACACTTTTTCAAACGAGGTGCCCAAAATGCCGCCGCAGCTCATGATGAGCGTGATCATAATCGTGGGCAAAATCATGGGCAGATTGATGTGCCAAATGCGCTGAATGCGCGTGGCGCCGTCAATCACCGCGGCCTCGTGCAGCGAGGGATCCACGCTCGAAAGCGCCGAAAGATAAATGATGCAGCTCCAACCGGTGCCCTGCCACACGCCCGACCACACATAAACGTGCTTGAACGCCGTGGTGGAGGTGAGCAGGTTGCCCACGCGAATGCCCATGGACTTGAGCAGCAGCACCAGCGGGCCGTAGCTCGGGTTGAAGAACAGAATGATCATGCCGCAGAGCACCACGGTGGAAATAAAGTTCGGCGCATAGGTCACGGTTTGAATGATCTTTTTGTAGCGTGCGCTTTTGAGCTCGTTGAGCAGCAGCGCAAAGATGATCGGCAGCGGGAACCCGGCCACAATGCCGTAGATGGACAGCGTGAGCGTGTTGCGGATCATCGGCCAGAACAGCGGCGACTGCAAATACTGCCTGAAGAACTTGAAACCCACCCAAGGCGCCGCTTCCATCGAAAGGCCCGGCGTGTAGTTTTTGAACGAGATCTGAATGCCATAAATCGGAATGTAGTGGAAAATAATCAGCCAAATAATGGTGGGCGCCAACAGCAGATACAACTGCCGGTCACGCCAGATATCACGCCCCAGCCGACGCAGCTTATAGCGAGTGGAGCCCGGTGCGAGCGTGTTCGCCCGACCCGTTGCATCTTTTTCCATGTTGTAACAACATCCTTTCTGTTCGGTTCGCCTGTGTTGGCGGATTTATGTTTGTGGTGTGCAAAAGTGCACCAAACATCCCATGCAGCCTGCTTTGGCCTCGTTGCAAAACCGCGTTCCGGCTCGGGCCGACGGTGTGCCGCGCCGCCCGGAATGCGCGGGCAGGTTCATTTTTTCGCTACGATATTGTGCGGAAAATGATTGACTGCCCTTGCGAAATCTGTTTATTAT
>CAKUME010000234.1 GCA_934667575.1 uncultured Eubacteriales bacterium
GCGTAGCCCGAAGCGTATTCAAACACTTTTTGCCCGCCCAGATAGATGCAAATGGCGTTGCCCGGCACCTTGGTGCGGGTCAGGTGGTCCATAAACTGCCGTACACGTTCAAAATTCATGCGTGATCCGTCCTTTTTCTCTGTTTGTTTTTGAAAAATCGATCTTCTGCGGACGATATCCGCGCACCCCGCGGCGGCGGAAATCCACGCCTATTATAGCACAGCTGGGCGCGCGGCACAAGCGCAAAATGCATTTATTTTCCATTTTTGCAACCGTCGATGCCCGCTTCGGCCTGGGGTGCGCACAGCGCCCACTTGCCCGGCTGCACGCCGGTTTGCTGCGCAAAGGTCCGGCAAAAATAGGCGCAGTCGGTGTAGCCGAGCGCGTCGCTCACCTCTCGCACGGTGAACTCGCCGGTGCGCAGCAGCTGCTGCGCGCGGTTCAGGCGGATCGCGTTGCGGTACTGCACGGGGCTTTGGCCGGTGCACGCGCGAAAGGCGCGCCGGAACGTGCGCTCGCTCACACAGCTCACGCGCGCCAGCTCCGCCACGGGAATATTCTCGGTGATGTGCGCATCGAGCAGCGCCACCCCCGCGGCGATCTGCGCATAGGCGCGGTTCATCTGCGGCAGCTCCTGCGCGGCAATCGCATCGAGCAGCGTATATAAGCACGCCTTGAGCCGCAGCCGCCCGTGTGCCGCCGAAAATTCGTGTTCTGCGCGGTCAAACAGCGTGCCGATGCCTGCGCCGCCCGCGCTCAGCCGCACCGGCGCGCCGCTGAGCGCAGCGGGCGCGCCCGATTCGTCCGAAAACTGAAAATGGATCAGCGTGTCCACGGTGTTGTCGGCAAACGCCGTTTCATACTGCGCGCCGCGCGGCGTGTAGATCAGCGTGCCCGGCCCGGCGACGATCGGCGTGCCCGCCCGCGGCATCAGCCGAAATTCCCCCGCGCGCACCCAGATCAGCCCGTGGTCGGGGCGGCCGGCGGCGTAGCTGTAGCGGGTACGGCTGCCCCAGTCCTGCCGCAGCACGATGATCTCGTCGAGCCGAAAGTCGCCCGCCGTCAGCGCCCGAAAATCCAAGATGCCCATTGTGCTCCCTCCTGCCTGTGCGCCCGCGTTTGATCCTATTATACTGCGTTCTGCGCCGCCGCGCAAGACGCTTTGGCCGAAAAATTCAATATATTGGTCGAATTCTGCATTGAGCCGCCCGCCCCGCAATGCTATAATAAAGAAAAAATGCAGGAGGATCTTCAACATGAACAGTGCCATTGGTTTACAAATGTGGACGATGCATCGCCGCCTGGGCAGCCCGGCGGAATATCGCGAAACGCTGCGCCGGATCGCCGAGATCGGCTATCGCGTGATTCAGGTGACGCCGCCGTCGTTTTTTACCGACGATGAATTTCTTGCGCTGCTGGCCGAAAACGGGCTGAGCGCCGACTCGGTGTTTGCGCCCACCGGCCAAATTGAAGCGCAACTGCCGCACGCGGCGGCGCTCGCCGCGCGGATGGGCACCCAACTGCTGCGCACCGACTCCATTCCCGAACCGATGCGCGGCTCGGCCGACGGCTACCGGGCGTTTGCGGCGCAGCTCAATCGCGAGGGGCGCGCCTGCCGCGCGGCGGGGCTGCGGCTGATGTATCATTTTCATGCGTTTGAGTGGATCCGCTTTGGCGATGTGCGCGGCATCGACATTCTGCTGAACGAAACCGACCCCGAGGCCGTGTGGTTCCAGCCCGATGTGTTCTGGATCACGAGCGCGGGCGCGGAGCCGTCGGCGGAGCTGCGGCGCTTCCGCGGGCGCGCCTGCTCCATTCATGTGAAGGACTACGCGATCGATCCCATTCAGGGCAAAATCGAGAGCGTGCCGCGCCGCTTTGCGCCGGTGGGGCAGGGCAATCTGAACTGGCCGGGCATTTTGGCCGCCGCGCGCGACATTGGCATCGAGCGGTTCGTGGTGGAACAGGACGAGTGCGCCGGCGACGAATTTGACGCCATTCGCGCCAGCATCGACGCACTGCACGCCATGGGCCTGAACTGAGGAGGCGCGCCATGAAATTTGCTCCGGTAAAAACCGCGGTGATCGGCTGCGGCATGATCTCCGACACCTATCTCGACAATCTTTGCCACACGTTTTCGATCATCGACGTGGTGGGCTGCGCCGATTTGGTGGACGAAAAGGCCGCACGCCAGGCCGAAAAATACAATATTCGCAAGATGACCACCGCGGAGATCCTTGCAGACCCGAGCATTGAGCTGGTGGTCAATTTGACCTATCCCTCGGCGCATTTTGACGTGAACCGGCAGGCGCTCGCGGCGGGCAAGCATGTCTACTGCGAAAAAATGATGGCCGACACGGTGCCCGAAGCGCAGGAGCTGGTGGCGCTCAGCCGCGAAAAAGGCGTGCGCTTTGCCGTTGCGCCCGACACGTTTTTGGGCGGCTCAATGCAGACCTGCCGCGCGCTGATCGACCGCGGGCTGATCGGCGAGCCGGTGATGGGCGTGGTGCGGCTCACCCGCAGCTATCAAATGGTGAAAAGCGACGCCGACGACGCGGTGCGCAAATTTTCGGTGATGACGCGCGGCGGCGGCATTCCCTACGACATGGGCGGCTACTATCTGCACACGCTGTTCAACATTTTTGGGCCGGTGGCGCGCGTGTGCGGTTTTTCGTTCACGCGCGAGGCCGTGCGCCCCTACCTCAACCCGCGTCACAGCAAGTTCAACGAGCCCTACACGGTGGACACCGAAAACACCGTTTGCGGCGCGATGGAATTCAAAAACGGGTTTCACGCCACCATGGCGATCACCTCGGAATGCAGCGGCGGCAGCGGCAATGCGTTTGAGGTGCACGGCACCGAGGGCACGCTGCTGCTCGGCGACCCGAACGAATTCAACGGCAAAATCTATTATCAAAAAAACAGCGAGCCGCTCGAGTTCCCCATCACGCACCCCTACGG
>CAKUME010000235.1 GCA_934667575.1 uncultured Eubacteriales bacterium
CGCCCGCGCGCTGTATGAGCAATTGGGGTATCGGGAGCTGCCGTATATGCAGATGGTGCGCGATCGGGAGTGACTCAGCCGATGCGCAGCAGTTCCTGCGTGAGCACTTGGCCGAGCACCCGGTGGCCGAAGTCGGAGGGATGGGCATCCGTGCCGTTTTTGCTGCGCAGCTGCGTCAGCGAGCGCGGCGACGTGTTCACGCGCCCCCACAGGTCGATCACCGGAATATGCCATGTTTGCTGCAGCAGGTCAAATGCGGACCGGGCCGCTTCATAGGCGAACGCCGAGCCGAGCACCAGCGCCATGCGCGCCTGCGGTTGGGCATCGTACATTTTGTCCATCAGATACAGCAGCGCACCGAGAAAAGTAGTGCGGTGATCGGCAAAGCTGCTGCCGTCGCGGTAGACCCAGTTTTCGGTGTCGAACGCATTCCAGTCGTCCATGCCAAAATCGGTATTGTTGGGCGCTACATCAAACACATACAAATCGGCGTCCGGATGCAGCGGGAAAATATGCTCCCAGGTGCGGTAATAGTCATTGTAGCCAGGGCCGGGATGCTCGGCGTTGTTTTCGGAGCCGGGCAGCCACGGCGTGATCGGCGCTTCGGGAATCGACCACCCCGCGGCGGCGTATTCCGCCCGGGTCAACGCAGTGGAACCGTAGGTCAGCGGGTGCAGCGCGCCGTTTTCGCGTTTGGCATGAATGGCCTGACCGGGCACTGCGGCCGGCACGAGCGTGCAGCCCAGCGCATGCGCCGCGATGGACGCATACGACCGGCCGTCGAATGTGTTGCTGCCGTAGGGCACCGAAGTGCCGAGCCAAACAATCTTTTTGCCGTGCCACGGGTTCGGCGCATAAAACGTGTCGTTCATTGCTGCGCCTCCCATTCTGCCCATTCCGCATCGGTGAGCACTTCGTTGTCCGCCAGCACCTCCGGCTTGTGAACCATGCTGTCGGCCTCGGTGAGCGTGCGGATGACGCGCGCGGGGCAGCCCGCCGCAAAGCTGTTGGCCGGAATGTCGCGTGTGACCACGCTGCCTGCGCCGATCACGCAGTTGTCGCCAATGGTCACGCCCGAGCACACCGTGACGCATGCGCCAAACCAGCAGTCGCTGCCGATATGCACCGGCCGTGCATAGCAAAGGTGGCGCAGCTCTCCCGAGGCGGTGCGGATCAGCCGCCGCTCCTTGCCGAGCATGGGATGCACCGGCGTGACAATGGTGGTGTTGGGGCCAAAATTGCAGTTATCGCCAATGGTCACTTCCGCATCGTCCTGAATGGTCAGGTTAAAATTCGCAAAAAAGTTTTTGCCGATTTTGGTATGCTTGCCGTAGTGGAATGTGATCGGCCCCTGAATGTACATGCCTTCGCCGAATTCGCCGATGATTTCGGCCAAAATCGCATTGCGCTTTTCGGTTTCATCTTCGTGGAGCCGGTTAAAGTCAATATTCAGGTTATGCGTTTTGCGCTTGATCGCCCGCAGCTCGGGGTCGTAGGGGCAAAACAGCTGCCCTGCCTTGATTTTTTCTTCTTCCCGCATTGCAAATTCCTCCCGCTGTTGAAAAATATCCGATTTTTTCCGGATTTGATTGTATTATAGCAGGTGCGGCATAAAATTGCAAGCCGCCGATTTTTCATTTTGCATCACAAGGAGCCGTGGAACAATGAAAACACAGGAAGCCGGTCGATTTTTGAAATATCTGTTTTTCTCCGCCAGCGCGGGGCTGATTGAGCTGGGCGCATTCGCGCTGCTGAAAGCGTGGACGCCGCTCCCCTATTGGCCGCAGTATCTGATCGCGCTGGTGCTGTCGGTGATCTGGAATTTTACGCTGAACCGCAAATTCACGTTTCGCTCGGCCAATAACGTGCCGGTCGCCATGGCTAAGGTGGCTGCCTACTACGCGGTGTTCACGCCGCTTTCCACGCTGTTGGGGCAGTTTTTGAGCGAACGCTGCGGGTGGAACGATTATCTGGTCACGGTGTTGAACATGGTGCTCAACTTTGCCACGGAATATTTGTTTCAGCGATTTGTGGTGTTTGGCCGGAGCATTGACTCCTCCGTGCGAAAATAACATTTTTCACCGGATGCAGCCGTGCCGGCATTGAATTCATCCAAAAAAAGAAAAGAGGCGTTCAGGTATGGGACAACCCATCCAACTCACATTTATTCTGGCGCAGGTCGCCGGCATACTCACGATGATCTGCGCAATTCTCTCGGTGCAGCTTCGCGATATTCGCAAAATACTCATCGGCGCGATCATTTCCAATTTGCTCACGGTGGCCAACTACGCGCTGCTCGGCAGCTTTTCGGGCGCATGGGTGTGCGTGCTCGCCATTGCACAAACCATTTGCATTTATTTTTATACGCGGCGCGGCGCCAAGTTTCCGTGGCGCATCAATCTGCTGTTTATGCTGGGCTACACCGGGCTCGCGGCGCTTTCGTTCCGCGGCGCGATCGACCTGCTGCCATGGGCCTGCGCACTGCTCTATGCCATGGAGGTGGCACAGGAGGATTCCAAGCACTACCGCCGGTTTGCGCTCCTGAACAGCGCACTGTGGCTCGTTTACGACCTATGCTCGCAGGCGTATACCATGTCGCTCACGCATGCGTTTCTTGTGATTTCGATCATCACGGCCATGATTCGGCTCGACCGCACCCCCCGCGCGCCGGGCAACGGCGATTCATCGAAATAAGTCCGTTGCTCCGCGCGGCAACCGGATCTCTTCGGACGGCACAGCCGTCCGTTTTTTTCGCGTTTTTTTACCGAAAAGGTCGCCGGATGCTTGACTTTGGACAAAAAGTGCATTATGATAATAGTTGCATAAGCAACGAATAAACAACGATTTGAAACAAGGAGGAAGCGGAGCCATGGCATCTTTGATGCGCCAAATCAATGTAATCAGCCGGTGCGGAGCGGCGTTTCGCGCCGAGCACCTGCGCGCGACCGTGGCGCA
>CAKUME010000236.1 GCA_934667575.1 uncultured Eubacteriales bacterium
GCTATGGCTCTGGCGCGCGAGCGCCAACGACCGCACCAGATCGGAGATGCTGCGCAGGGTGTCGCGCGTGAGGGGTTTGAGGATATAATCCCGCACGCCATATTTGAGCGCAAGCTGCGCAGTGGCAAAGTCTTCATATGCGCTCAAAAAGATGATCTCCACCTCGGCGTTGCGCCGGCGAATTTCGCGGCACAGGGTTGCGCCGTCCATCACGGGCATTTTGAGGTCGCTGATCACCAGATCGGGCGGCTGTGTATTCATTTTGGCAAGTGCGCTTTCGCCGTTGTGGCAAATGATCGGCGGCTCGCAGCCCAGCGTTGGCCAGTTGATCAGTTCCTCAAAACACTGGCACACGTTGAGGTCGTCGTCCACCACATAAACGGTCAGCGGCTTTTTCTTTTTCTTCACGCTTTGTTCACGCTCCCGGCGTTTCTATTATCGCACATTCTAAGCAGAATGGCAATACCCCCCCGATACTAAAATAAGGGTATCACTTTGCAGCGACACCCTTATTGGCCTTGAACGAACTGTTTAATTTGGGAGCGATCTGCTTACTTTTTCGTTTTCAGCCACTCGTCGTACTGTTTCTGGATTTCGGCAACGACCTTGTCAATCTGCGCATCCTTGAGCGCCTGACGGTATTCCGGCAGATAGGAGTCGGGATCGTAGAAACCTCTTTCCAACAAACTTTTATACTGCGTGTTTACGTTTGCAAGCGCAGTAGTTTCCGTGGCCAACGCAGACAAATCCGGCGAGAAGCCCAGTGTTTTTCCTTCCACCGCGGCATCGTTCATGCTCCGATACTGCTCTTTTTTATCGGCCGATTCCGAGTTCTTGATGGACGGGGTCAGCACATTCACCGAGCACCACACGTCGCTGCTCCAACCGGCGTCCTCTTTGGGCTCGACCACATCGTCCGAAATGCGGGTGTAGTCCTCGCCTTCGATGCCATAGCAATACAGATCCGCGAGCGTTTTGTCGGTTTCGAGCAGTTGGAAGAACTTGAGGCAAGCGTCCGCATTCTTCGTTTTCGCACTAATCGCATAGCAGGAGCCAAGCACGCTGGACGACGCAACATAATTATCCGTAATCTCGGCCACCAGCATTTCACGATTCATACGAGTGGAGCAGTTCTTCTGGTTATCCGGCGTTGTGCTCCAGTGATACAGGCCCACTTTGCCTTCCTTCGCAGCAGTATCGCCGTTCCAATCGGGATTCGCGGCTTCTTCCGGAATGTATCCCTTTTGGTTCCAGTCATTCATCAAGCGGCAGAATGCTTCATACTCGTCGGTATCAATGGCATTAAATACCTTATTGGTCTTGGTGTCAACGCCATACAGGTCATTAACCACTTGCTCATAGTGCGTCGGTGCCAGGCCCATCGCACCGTAAACCTGCAAATTGCTACCCGCCGGGTATTCGACACCAATTTGCTTGAGGCCTTCCATGTACTTTTCCAGCTTTTTATAGTTCTCAACCTCGCTGGCGTTCTTGTCGAACTCCACGGCCGCAAAATCAAAGCCGTTTACTTCCTTCACTTTGTCGGCAAACTCTTTCGGCGTAGCCAGAGAGTAGCCGTAGAAAATTTCCTTCAGATTCGGAATCAGATAACGGCGGCCGTTGTATTCGCTCGCTTTCCAAACCTTTTCTGCCATCGAGTTGTACAAGTCCGGATAATCCTTGAGCATATCGGTGATATCGAGCACCGCATTCTGCTCAATCAGGCTCGCTTGGCCGTTCCACGAAGGCAGCCACGCCATGTCGATACTGTTGCCGGAGGCAATTTCCATGGCCAGCTTGGAGGTGTAATCCGTTTCATAACGCACATAGGTTACTTCCACGCCGATTTTTTCACCAATATACTTGTTAATGGCTTCAAACACTGCTTTTTCATTTGCCTTGGTCTTGCCGTCTCTCGCCCACTTGAGCTGAACCTTTTCAGCCGGGGCAGTGGACGTGGCATCCGATCCGGTGTTGGAAGGGGTTGGGGCGTTGCTCGAGGTTGTTTTGCCTGCACAGCCGGTCAGCACACCGGCGCTCAGCGCCAACGCAAGGAACAGCGAGACAATTCTCGTCTTTTTCATGTTGTTCAAAATCCTCCTGATGTTTGTTTTATCTGAATTGGGGCGGCAAAGATGCATCAATTTGCCGCGCAACCAAGATCAGCCTTTCACGGAGCCCACGGTCAGGCCATGGACGAAATACTTTTGGAAGAACGGGTAAGCGATCATAATCGGACCCAACGCAGTGAGCAGAATGGCCATTCGGCCAGTGTCCTGCGGGATATCCTTGGACGCTTGCGCATACGCTTCCGGCGACATTTCATTCCCATGCTGAAGCAGAAAATCAATATTTTTTTCTACACGAATGAGCAGCAGCTGGAGCGGTGTTTTGGAAGCAGAGTCGATATACAGAAATGCACGGTTCCAGTCGTTCCAATAGCCCACCGCGAGCATGAAGCCCACCGAGGCCAGCGCCGGGGTCATCACCGGCAGCACGATTTGCGCAAAGGTACGAAATTCCGTTGCACCGTCGATGGTCGCGGATTCAATGAGCGAATCCGGCACGTTGGTTTGAATGTAGGTGCGCAGGATGATAATGTACATGGTGGAAATGCCGGGCAAAATCAACGATGTAATGGTATCTTTTAAATGATACACCGATGTGGTAATAATATAGGAGCTGAGTTGGCCGCCCGAAAACAGCATGGTGAGCAGCATCATAATCGAAAGATATTTGCGCAGCTCAAAATTTTTGCGGCTGAGCGTGTAAGCGAACATGGACATGACCGCCAAACCGAACAACGTGCCCACCACGGTAATGAAAATGGTGACGCCGTAGGAAACGATCAGCTGTTTGCCAAAGCTGCCCACATACTGCCAGGCTTTGAGCGACCATGACGTGGGAAAAAAGCTAAACCCTTTGTTTGTAATACTGCTGTCGCT
>CAKUME010000237.1 GCA_934667575.1 uncultured Eubacteriales bacterium
ATGTGAACGTGGACCGCGCGTGTGCGTTTTTTGGCAGCAAAACGCTCGCGGAGGAAGTGGCGCACTACGCCGACACCTATGAATGCTTTGCCGCGCTCGAACCGCTGTGCGGCCAAGACGCCTACACGCCCGTGACCGCGCAGCTGCGCACCGCGCTGCAGGAAATTGCCGCGCGCTACGGCCGCACCGACGAAAACGCATGGCTCGAGTTCTGCGTGTGCCCCGTGGGGCAGCGCACCGAGCTGAGCTGGGACGAAGTGGGGCTGGTGGCCGAGGGCGACTACACGCTCTATTATGTGTGCGCCGCGCCCACCTCGGAGGCCGATTTGTATGCGCAGCTGGCGCAGAACTGGATCGTGCCGCCGGAGTTTTATCAAAAAACCGCGTCCGGCGGCAAAACCTACGCGTCGTCGCTCGGCACCTACCGCGCCTATGGGCCCTATAAGCTCACGAAGGTCGGCGACGGCGGCGTGCAGCTTGCGCGCAACGAAAAATGGTACGGCTATGCCGACGGCCGCCACCAAAACCAATATCAAACCACGAACATCCGCTGCCAAATCGTGACCGACAGCGAAACGCTGCGCACGCTGTTCCGGCAGGGTCAGCTCGATGTGATGGCGCTCGACCCGAGCGATACCGACGAGCTGCTCACCTACCGCAGCAGCCGCAATATGCTGCACATGACCACCACCTGCACGCAGCGGCTCATTTTTGTGACCGACCGCAGCGCGCTCGCGGCGCTCGATTCCGCCCACACCGGCAAGAGCCTGCTCGCCTACCCCGAATTTCGCGAAGCCATCGGCTTGGCGATCGACCGCGCCGATTATGTGCGCGGCACCACCGTGAAGGATCAGCCGGCGCTCGGCATTTTCAGCAGTTTGTACTACGCCGACCGCAGCGACCCGAGCGCGGTCTACCGCCACACCGAACCGGCCCGCGCCGCGCTTTGTGCGGCATATGGCGCGCCGGACGATGCGGAGGAAACGGCTGCGGCGCTCACCGGCTACGACCCGGAGCACGCCGCCGATCTGTTTGAAAGCGCCTACGCCGAGGCGTTGGCGGCGGGCGATGCGGCGCAGTCGGGCACCATTGCGTTCCGCTGCGCGGTAGACAGCGCCATTCCCGCCGACACACGCACGCGCCAGCAGGAGCGCCTGCAAAGCTACCTGAACGCCGCCACGCAGGGCACGCCGCTCGAAGGCCGCCTGCAAATTACCCTGGTGCCGAGCGACGACCGCTATCGCGCGGTCGCGTCCGGCGAGGTGGAAATGGCCATCGGCGCATGGAGCGGCGCGGCCGACCACCCCTATTCGCTCATCCGCTGCTACACCGACCCGGCCTATGCGCTGGTGAGCGAGCAGTGCGGCTTTGACCCCACCGCGCAAACCTGCACCATTTTGGTGAACGGCGCCGACGAAACGCGCACGTTCTATGAATGGGGCGCGGCGCTCAACGCCGGCGGCATCTACGCCGATGCGCCCGAAGAAACCCGCCTGGCCGTTTTGGCGGGGCTCGAGCGCGCGCTGCTGCAGGCGCACTGCTTTGCGGTGCTTTCGGTGGACGCCAACGCGTCGCTTTATTCCGACAAGATCCGCTTTGCCACCCGCGAATATAACCTGCTGAGCGGCTACGGCGGCGTGCGCGGCATCCGCTACCATTACAGCGACGCCGAATGGGCGCAGTATGTGAAAATGCAGCCGAACGGGCTCGACTACACCGCCGCCGAGCTCGATTAACCCCCATCCATTTTGCGCCGGACGCGCCCGTTTGGGCATGCGTCCGGCGTGTTTTTGTGTGCGCCAGCTGCATCGGGATATATGAAGAATTGTCATATTCGATTGCGCGAAAATCATAGAAATTTCGGTTTCCATGGTCAAAACGCACAAATATAGTCACGTTCTTTATGCACTCTGTATGGAAGCGGGAGAAAGATGAAAAAGGCGTTGACATTCATTCATGATTGTGATATCATAATTGCAACGAAAACGAAAGGGGCGAAACGCCATGACCAGTTCCATGATGCAAACCAAATATACGCCGTGCAGCTGTGCCATGTGTGCGTCGGCTTCTTTTGCCGCTGCCCAAAGCCTTGAGAACGAACTGCGAGTGGATGCTGCCCTGTGGGCGGTGTCCGCTTTTTTCGTTGCGCTTTGCTTTGTGCAGGCCGCGCTGATTTCGGTCGTTCTGGTAGTTAATTCCATTATTGGGCTGCGAATTGCAGCGCGAATTTGCCGCATTCACCGCGTAGGTTCGTTCAATTTCCGGGTTCCGCACCAAGGGCGCATTTCAGCTGGATAAAGCATTGAAATAGCTTATATGCGGTTCTGCCGGAGGGGGCAGATTTTTTTATATCGTTTTTAAGCCCGCTTTTGGCGCGGCTTGAAATAAATTTTACAATTTTGGAAAGAGGTAGTTTCCGATGAAAACATTTCAGAAAGTGATGGGCGTTGTGCTCTCGGCAGCCATGCTGCTGAGCCTGACCGCTTGCGGCGGCAGCACCGGCTCCAAAGACGAAACCAAAAGCGATGGGGGCGCCACCGGCACCTCCAAAACGCTGAAGATCGGCGGCATCGGTCCGCTCACCGGCGGCACCGCCAACTACGGCAACTCGGTTCGCCAGGGCGCCGAGCTTGCGGTGAAAGAGATCAATGCGGCCGGCGGCGTGAACGGCCTGACCTTTGAGCTCGATTTTCAGGACTCCGCCGGCGATGCGGCACAGGCGGTGCAGGCTTATAACAAGCTGTTGGATAACGGCATGAACGTTTCGCTGGGCGCGGTGCTTTCCGGCGAAACCGCGCAGGTGTCCACCGCGGGCAAAGACGACGGCCTGCTCATGATCACCCCGTCCGGCTCGTCGCTGAACGCGATCGAGGGCAACAGCAGCGCGTTCCGCATCTGCTTCAACGACCCGGCGCAGGGCAAGGCGGCGGCCGAATATC
>CAKUME010000238.1 GCA_934667575.1 uncultured Eubacteriales bacterium
GGCATAGCATTGCGCGTTCACAGTGAGTGTGAACCGTCCGTTTTCACCGGCAATGGACGCATGCAGCTGCGGGGAACCGAATCGGAAAAATTTTGGACGGACAAACAACAGGGTGCCGCCCGATATCCGCGTGCCGGACGCATCCAGAATGGTGTATTCCAGATAAGCATCGCGTTCCAGCCCGGTCAATTGCGCGCCATAATCTGTATCGTCCACATCCAGCGCCGCCAACGCATCCACCTGCACCGGCAATGTGCGTGATGCAATTACCGAGAAATCCGACCGCCGCAGTGCGATTTGCAGTGTGCCGACAAGCGGCGTGCGCTGTTCATTGGAAACATTCAGCACCACATGCGTGCCGTTTTCGTGCGCCGAAAGAAGCACCGGTGCAAAAAAACGCCGGGCAGCATAATGGAGCGCCTTCCACCGGCCAAAATAATCCACCGACGCCCACGACGCCACCGGCCAGCAATCGTTGAGCTGCCAATAAATCGCGCCCATGCAGCGCCCGCGAAAGCGTCGGAAATGCTCTACGCCGCAGCGAATTGCATCCGCCTGGAGCAGCTGCGACGCATAAACCAAGTGCGCAAAACTGTCCGGATACAGATAATAATCTGCCAAATAGGACAATATCTTTTTGTTGCCGCCTTTACACTTTTGATGATGCTCCATTACCCAAGAAAATGGATTGCGATCCTCCGGGCGGGCAAAGCTCTCAATTGTTTTCATGGCCGGGAACGATTCAAATCCAAATTCGGAACAGAATCGGAATTGATACTGGCGGTAAGATTCAAACGGAATGCTGCCATGCCATGCGCCCCAATAGTGCACGTCGCCACGATGCTCGTCGTTCGGGTTGTCGAATCCGCCGCCGGACGAGGGAGACGCGGGCCAGTAAAATACATCAGGCGCATATTCTGCGCAAACGGCTGGCAGCAGCTTTTCGTAGAGCTCAAGGTAATCGGCGCGAATCTGTTCCAGCTGTGCTGCATCCGCATTTGCTCGGCCCCATTTTTCTACTACCGAAAGTTCGTTTTCGTTATTCCCGCACAGCAGACCCAAACAAGCATGATGCCGCAGCCGCCGCACGTTTTCGATTGCTTCGGCACGCACATTTTCGGTGAATGCCGGATTCATCCACACATCGATGCAAGCGAACATAAAGTCCTGCCACACCACCAGACCGTATTCATCGCACAGGTCAAAAACCCAGTCATTCGGGTAAAATGCACCGCCCCAAACGCGCAGCGAGTTAAAGTGCGCCGCCGCACAGCTGCGGATCAGCCGCTCGGTGCGGGCGGGCGTAAGGCGTGCCAGAATACTGTCTTCGGGAATGTAATCGGCGCCCATCGCAAAAAATTTGACTCCGTTTACCACAAAACAAAATTCTTCGCCGAAATCATCCTTCGCGCGGCTAACGGTCAGCGTGCGAAGGCCAATGCGTTTGGTGCAGCGATCCGTTTCTTTGCCGTTTGCGCGCAGCACGGCTTCTACCGTGTAGAGCGGATGATCACCCAGCCCGTTTGGCCACCAGAGCTGCGGATTTGCAATGTGGAGCGTGGCCTTTCCGTTCACAAACGGTACGCATTGGGCGTGACCTTCTGGCGTGGTAACAATCAGTTCGGCTTCATCGTCCGATGGCTGCGACCGCGTCAGCGTTGCAGTCAGTTCCACGCCGCTCTCCGTGTGCTCCTGATGCAGCAGCAGATCATCGATTCGTGCACCGTCCCATATTTCAATCCAAACCGGGCGGTAAAATCCCATATCCGGGAGCGTGGGCGCCCAGTCCCATCCAGACATGCAAAACGATTTACGCAGATGGGCAATGCCGTTTGCTGAATTGGCGTCTCCCTGCACATAATGCGCCGCCTGCCGCCGCTCCATTTCATTGAACGGCGAATGAAAGTCTACGCGCAGTTCATTTTGCCCGGCCCGCGCCGCTGCACGAATATCGAACACCCAAGTGCGGTGCATATTATCTGCCGATCCCAGCAGCTGACCGTTCAGCCGCACATCGGCCAGCGTGTCCAATCCGTCAAACCGCAGCTGAAGATGTTCGTGCGCAAGCTCCGCAGGGGAAAGCATAAATTCCGCCGTGAACGCACAATCACGGCGCGAAAGTGCGGTGGCGGCCGCCTCATTATCGCGATCAAACGGATCGGAAATTTGTTTATTCTTTAATAAAACCGAATACATCGAGCATGGCGCCGTGTCCGACAGAGCCGGGAAACCATCCATGTACAGTGTCCATTGTCGAATTTCCTGTTTTGTCATGTGGATTTTCTCCTTTGCGTTTTTTTCTATTATAACAGTCTGTTTTAAAAAAATCGCGTCGTTTTTTTCATTGAGCGTGCATTTCTTTTGATTTTGTGATAAAATGAAACCAAAGCCCAAAGGAGGGAACCATATGAAAGCGATTGCCGCACACTCCGATCTGCTGGCCTATCAATCATACCTAGCCAACGGTCCACACGGCGTCATTTGTCATACGTCCGCACATCTGCATGCTTATCCGCTGCATCGGCACGATTATATCGAAGTGGAATACCTGGCGCAGGGGAAAATGGAGCATGAACTCAACGGTACAGCAACCATGCTTGATACCGGCGACTGTTACGGCTTGGGGCTGCATGATCTGCATCGTTTTCGCGTGATTGAACCGGTTATTTTTCATAACCTTTGCATTTCGCCCAGCCAAACGACCCCCGCGGTGCGCCAATTGCTGCTGGAGCAGCCGTTTCCGTTTTGCGGTACGCTTCCGCCTGCATCGCTCACACAGGTGAACGCGTGGTTTGCCGCACTATGTGCACAATTGCGCGCTCCCGCAGTGCGTTTTGCGGAAGCGCGCATAACTGCGCTGCTGCTGCTTATTTTAACCGAGAGATTTTCGGTATCGCAGCCGTCACCGGAATCGGAATCTGGCTGTTCCCGTTATG
>CAKUME010000239.1 GCA_934667575.1 uncultured Eubacteriales bacterium
GTGCAAGCGGATACATCAAACACGGCGAGTCCCAGTTTTGCGCCCACACGGCTGCGCGGTCGCTCAGCCGGTCGGTGAGCAGCTGCCGCTCGTTCACCCGATAGGTGCGCGTGCCTTTTTCGTCCACTTCCTGAAGCAGCAGCAAATCGGGGCTGCGGTTCGTGAGCCAGTCGCCGATGGCGGTCAGGTTTTGTTCCAGCCGCTCCTTGGACCACGCCCACGACTGCGTACCGCCGTCCATAAAAAAGCCGTAGTCCGGCTCATACGCGCCAAAACCGATGTTGAACGAAACGATCTCATATTCGGTATCGGTCTGCGCCTGCGCAGCGGTGTTCTGCTCCACGGCAAGCGGCTGCCGGTCGGGCAGGCGGTGATAATCAATGAACACATAGGCCACATAGGCGATCACGGCCGCCAGCAGCACCGCGAGCACGATGAGCCCAATTTTGACTGCCCGTTTCATTTTACCGTTTCTCCTTCCGATTCGCTGCACTCGAGCGTCAGCCCGTCCACGCCAAAACGCACAAACGCATAGTCCGGCGCATAGCGGGGGCTTTCGCCGCCGTTCCAGCTGCCATACATACTGAACGTGTCGGGCCCCACGCCGAACGGCTCCGGGTCGCGTTTGCAGTGGTGCGGCCCATAAAGATTGCGGTTGCTCGCCATCACTTCAAGCCGCAGCGCATTGCGACCGGGGCGAAGCTGCGGCAGCGGCAGCGCGCAGCCGAGCAGCATCACACCCGCGTCTTCCCCATTGACCCAAACGCGGATCCACTGCCAGCGCCCGCCCGCAGCGCGCAGCACCCAATGGCCGCCGCGGAGCGTGACTTCGGTTTCGAGCACCGCTGCGCCGTGCATAAACGGCAGCCCGGCGGTGGTCAGGTCGCACACCGGCACCTGCTGCACCGGCGCGCCGAGCACAAACGGACCGGCCGTGAGGCAGGTGTGTTTGGGGCCGGAACGCCATTCGGATGTGCTGTGCACCGCAAAATTGCCCAGCAGATACACGGCTTCCACATCCGTTTCATAGCTGAGACAATTCAGCAGCGTTTCGGTGATGGTGCCGTCGCCGTAATAAAATCCGTTGAACACGCGATACACCTCGTCCGGCTGCGCGTAATCGAACGCAAATATCAGCTCGTTTTCGCCCGCACGCACCGCCGGTGCGATCTCATAGCGCACAAATTTGGGATCGAGCGTGCCGGCACCGCAGGGCGCAACCGGCTGCCCGTTCACCGTGAGCGCCGCCTGCGGCCACTCGGCCTCGAGTGCGAGCTGCGCGGGCACGGCATCCGCGCGGAACGTGTAGCGCAGCGCGATGCGGCGGTTGCGCTGCTGCCGCAGCAGCTGCTCCGAAAGCGCCATCACCGGCATCGGGCTGCCAAAATGCACCCCGTCGTCCGAAAGCGCGGCGGTGTCGAGCGTGAGGGCATTTTCGGCGTGGCGCAGCGTCATGCGTGCCGGCAGCGGGACGCGCGCGCCCACCGGCGGCTGCGGCGCGGCCGTTGGAGCGTGGTCGTCGCAGAACAGAATGACCGAGTCGCCCGGCTCCAGATGCAGCGGCACACGCACCGTGCCGTCCGCCTGCGCAAAAGCAACCGGCTCGGTGCGGTCGTGCAGCGCGTCGTAGCGGCGCACGCCGCGCGCGGGCAGAATGAAGGTTTGATCGTAGGCCCGGTCGGCCGACAGGTTCACCGCAAACAGGAAATCGCCCGCCTCCATCATGCGGTAGGTGCAGCGGAGCTCGGTGTTCGGGTCGGCCATGGGGCTTTGGGCGCACAGCTCGTCCCATGTGGTGTTCGACTGCAAAAACGACAGGTCGGCGGGCGCGCCGTCGATCATCGTGGGGGCTTTGCCCGCGAGCCACAGCTTGCCGCCCTGCGCGCAGAACGATCGGAGCAGCGCCGCCGTGGTGTGATCCAGCGAATCCATTTCGGGCACCACCACCGTGCGATAGCGGCAGGCGCCCACGCGCAGCGCGGCGCCCTCGGCGGCGCCGTATTTTTCAAGCAGGCGCTCGTCGATATAATGATGCCCCACACCCGCTGCGCCCAAGCGCTCGATCAGCGCCGCAAACGAATCCTCGAGCGCCGCAATGGACGCGCGGTCGGTATCGCGGCGATAGGTGAGGTAGGCGGCGTGCATCGGATGGATCACGCCCACGTCGGCGCGCTCACGGCTTTCGGCCAGCAGCCAGCCCAGTCGCGAAAAATAGTCGTTGAACGCGCCCAGCTCGGTCGTCCACGGATTGTGCGCCGAATAGAACGCCGGATAGTCGCGCTTGCGCTGGCCGCGGATCTCGTAGGGATACAGATGGTGGCACATCATGTTGATGCCGTTCACATACTGCCACTCCGCAATGCGCTTGAGCTCGCGCGGCGTCACATCCCAGCCCGCGCAGGCAAAGGTTTCGGTGATCGCGTGCTTTTTGCCGAGCTGCTGCGCCGCCGACGACACCTGGCGCGGCGCGAGCTCGTTGCCGATGCCGCGGCCGAGCCAGTCCATGCCCGGAATGTGCTCATATTCATAAAACGGCATCACGCCCGCCGTGCACCACATCTGCCCCGCCAAAAACGACTCCTCAATGCTGTGGCCGGTGAGCTGAACGCCGTGCGCGTCGCACCAGCGGGCAATGCGCCCGCCAAAGTTTTCGCAATAAAGCTCGTTCATCAGCCGCCAGTAGCGAAAACGGAACTGCGCCGCGCCCGCGCAGTCGGCAAACAGCGCGCCCAGCCCATCGAGCAGCTGCGCACCGCCATAATGTTTAGGGAATTCTTCCAACATCACCGGTGTGTAGGCGGTTTGCCAGCGGAAATACTGCGGTTCGTCGGTGAAAAAGCCCCGCACCGTGTGGCCGAACTGCGCGCCGAAGCGCTGGGCATACCGCTCGTGTGTCACCTGCAAAAATTTATCGACCACACGCGGGT
>CAKUME010000240.1 GCA_934667575.1 uncultured Eubacteriales bacterium
CGCAGGTCAACGCCATGAACAGCGCGCAAAGCACATGCTTGTATAATTTGTTTTGTTTCATGACAAGGTTCGCCTCTCTCAATTCAGCTTTTCCGGCGGCTGCCCGCCCGGACGCCCCGGATTGGTTCTAAGTATAGCACAGCTCGATTTGTTTGTCAACCTACCATGTTAATATTATTTACATTTCAGCTCAGTGTCCGCACGGCCGCCGTCAGCGTGCCAGAAAACGCGACAGAAATTCCTGTGTGCGCGGATTCTGCGGATGTTCAAAAATGGCCTGCGGCGCGCCCTCTTCGCAGATGACCCCGTCCGCCATGAATACCACATAGGTGGACACATCGCGAGCAAACGCCATTTCGTGCGTGACCACGATCATGGTGAGGCCCTCCTCGGCCAACTGACGCATGACCTCGAGCACTTCGCCGACCATTTGAGGGTCGAGCGCGCTGGTGGGCTCGTCGAACAGCAGCACCTCAGGCTCCATCGCCAATGCGCGGGCGATGGCCACGCGCTGCTTCTGACCGCCCGAAAGTTGGGCCGGACGTGCGTTGATATAGGGCGCCATGCCCACCTTTTCGAGGTACTTCATCGCAGTGGCTTCGGCTTCTTTGCGGCTGCGCTTGAGCACTGCGACCTGGCCGGTTACACAGTTTTCGAGCGCAGTCATATTGTTGAACAGATTAAAGCTCTGAAACACCATGCCCACCTTCGTGCGGTAACGCGAAAGGTTCACATCGCTCCCGGCAATATTTTTGCCGTGATAAAGGATCTGGCCGCCGGTGGGCGTTTCGAGCAGGTTGATGCAGCGCAGCATCGTGCTCTTGCCGGAGCCGGACGCGCCGATGATGCTGAGCACTTCACCCTTTTCCACACTGAGATTGATATCGCGCAGCACCGAATGATCGCCAAACTGCTTTTGCAGGTGCTGAAGCTCAATTACTTTATCGGCCATTGCTCAAATCCTCCTGATGCACATGAATCTCGGCGTTCACGTCGGTTTGCGAGCCAAACACCGTGTAGTTATCGCTGCCGTCCATGCGTTTTTCCACTGCGCGCAGCAGGCGGGTCACGGTGAACGTGAGGATGAAATAGATGAGGCAGACCACCAGATAGGTCTGGAACGTTTGAAAATTCTGGCGCTTGATCACACCCGCGAAGTAATACAGCTCGGTCACGCCGATCACGTTCAGCACCGATGTATCCTTGATGTTGATCACAAATTCGTTGCTGACCGACGGCAGAATGTTGCGCATCACCTGCGGAATCACCACGCGAAACATGGTTTGCGCATGGGTCATGCCAATGGACATGGCGCCTTCGAACTGGCCGCGGTCGATCGAAATGATGCCGCCGCGCACAATTTCGGCCATATAGGCGCCGGTGTTGATCGACACAATCAGGATACCGGAGGGAATCAGCGGAAGCGTGCGGCCGCCGGTGGCAAACGCATAGCCCCAGTAGATAACCATGGACTGCACCATCATCGGCGTGCCGCGGAACACTTCCACATAGACCGCGATGATCGCATTGAGCAGCTTATGCAGCGCGCGCAGCACCGGATTTTTTGAAAAAGGAGCGGTGCGGAGCACGCCGGTGAGCAAACCGATCAACAGGCCGGCCACCGTGCCGACCAGTGCAATCAGCATGGTGTAACCCACACCTTTGAGCAACTGCGGATAGTATTTTGCAAAGATATTTGCGACGTCTTCAAAAAAACTCATGTCTGCACCGCTTTCCTTTTCGATTACTTGCGGATGATCACCACGAGGTTCGACTCGTAGTAGGTGTCGGTAAAGTCGATTTCCTTGGCGCGCTCGGCGGTCGGGCTCATGCCGGCCACGATCGCATCAATGGTGCCGGATTCCACTGCAGGCAGCAGCGAATCCCACTCCATGGCGTAAATTTCGAGCTTCAGACCGAGCTTGTTGGCCACATACTGCGCAACCTGCACATCGTAGCCATTGGCATACAGGCCCTGCTTGCCTTCGCCGCTGATCGGCACCGCGCCGAGCGATTTGCCCTCGGTGTCGGTCCAGTTGTAGGGTTCATAGGCGCATTCCATACCAATTTTCAGCGTGCCGGTCGGATTGGCCGGGGCTTCGCTTTCCAGCGCGAACTGATCCACCGTGCCGCCGGTGGCCAGCGTGACGATCTGCTTCATGAGCGCTTGCTTTTGCTCCTCGGTGATGGTTTGAAGCACCGCGTTGATCTGGTCGCGCATGGCAGAACCTTTTTTGAGGCCGATCGCAATGCCCACGTCGGCCGCCGTGGCGGTGAAACCGGTATCGTTATTTTTGAACGGAAGATAGGTGAGTTCCTTGTGGGAATCGCACACCGACAGCGCGGTGGGTTCCTCGGCAATGTAACCGTCGATGGCGCCGCTTTGGAGCGCGGTGAGCAGGTCGGCAAACTCCGGATAGGTGGAGGACTGCACGTTTTCGATCTGCTTGAGCGCATCGGCGTGGAACGTGCCGGACTGTGCGGCAATTTTTGCGCCCTTTAGGTCCGCAATGGTCTTGGCGTTTTTCACGTTCACCGAGCCGCCGTTTCTGCCGCAGCCGGTCAGCGCAGACACGCACATCACCGCAGCAAGCGCCGCGGCAGCAATCTTTTTGAACTGGATCATTTGAAACATCTCCTTAAAAATAAATCAAAGCCTGCGACCCGATGTGGTATCACAGGCTTTGTTATCCATTCATAAAACAGGATGCAACAAACAACCAATGATAGCGCTCCACACAAAATCCTTCATGTGACAATCCTACGCTTATTGAGCGCAGGCTCAGCAGCAAACCGGCAGCAACCGATATGCCACTTCGGCGGAATTGCCTTTTCCGTGCGCCCGTTTGCCGACGTTGGCGCAAGGTACTCTTCGTTTCCGCATCCTCTATCAAGTGCAGTCT
>CAKUME010000241.1 GCA_934667575.1 uncultured Eubacteriales bacterium
TTCGGGAATTGTGCACCGTCATACGGAATGTCCGCAATTTTCATCGTGCCGTTCATCACGATTTCCGCAGAACGGAAGCCGTCCCAGTTCTTTTCATAGGTCGCCGGGATCTTGTCGGTGTTGCCCTTGAAGAAGTCGAGATTCAGCTGTGCATCATGCTTCACTTCGTAGAGGTCGGCGGAAATCTGCGTCGGCACACCGGTCGCAACCGAGGTGTTGCCGTCTTCGGTGAACAGGAAGTCATAGAAGCGCACACAGGCTTCCGGATACTGCGTTTTGGCCGAAATGAACACGCGGACGGTATCGGACACCGCCGGAGTCAGCACCACGAGCTGCTGATTGCCGTTATACTGCGAAGAAAGCGACATATAGCCGTAAGCAAGGTTGATATCCTCGGTGCTGTCGGTGCTGTACGCCACGAACGGCGCCCAGTGCGCATATGCGCCCACCTTGTCGGCCGCGATCTGCGCGTTGGATTCCTCGTTGCTGATCGAGAACGCATTTTTGTCCATCAGGCCCTCTTCATAGAGCATGGTGAGGTAGCGGAGGAACTCCTTGTAGTGGTCGTCGAGCATCGTCACCTTGCCGTCGTCGCCCTCGTGCAGCGGGAACGCCGAGTTGTTGGAAAGTACGCCGAACGCACCCATGAGCAGGCGGTCGGTCATATTGTTGCAATACTTATAGTCGAGCGGCACTTCATTGGTCTTGTCGCCGTCGCCGTCGGCATCCTCATCGCGGAAGCGCTTGAGCATCGCGGTGTATTCGTCGATCGTCTTCGGGATTTCGATCTTGAGGTTATCAATGTATTTCTTGTTGAGGAACGTGCGGTAGGTGGCATCCGCCGTGAACGGGTTCGCGAGCGCGCCGGTCGCATAGAGCTTGCCGTCGCTGGTCTGGCTCACTGCGAGCAGATCCGGATACTTCTCGTTCACCGCGAGCAGGTTCGGGAGCAGCTCCTTATACTGCATCAAATCCAGAATAAAGCCCTGATCGCCGTACTTATTCGCATCGCTGAGCTTGAAGTCTTTGGGGCCGAACACCATATCCGGCAGCGTGTTGGCGGCAATCAGGTTGGTCAGCGTGGTCGCCCAAGCATCGCTGGTGTAGTTATCCACGGTGAACTCCAGGCCCAGATGCTCGGCATAATACTTCAGCTGCGCCATGTTTTCTTTGGTGGCCGTGGTGATCTGTTTAAAGTTTTTCGCGGTGCTGCCGAAGCTGTTTGCCGCAGTCAGCTTGATCGCGGTGTCGCAGATCGGATAACCGGTCTTGTTGTAGTAGGCTTTTTCTTCGGTGGAAGAGGTTTTGTCGCCGCCCGAAGCGGTGCCGGTTGAAGACGATTTGGCCGGGGTGCAGCCGGTTGCGAGCAGCATTGCGCCCGCCAGCAGCGCCGTCAGCGTTTTCAAAAGCTTGCCGTGTTTCATAGTAATCCTCCTGAAAAATATTTATCATGTGCACAGCGCGAGAAAATACTTTTTTTAATAGTATACCACATTTCGCGCGCCGTGTCGAATGATCCAAAAAAGTTTTTCGATCAGCCCTTCACGGAGCCGATCATCACGCCCTTGGCGAAGAACTTTTGCAGCCACGGGTAAGCGATGAGCATGGGCGCCGTGGCCGCCACGATCACGCAGTATTTAATCATATTGGCGGTGTCGGCCTGCTTCACGAGCGCGCTCATTTCTTCGGCGCTCATATTGTTGTTGCCCAACATGGCGTCGGTGGTGAACTTGCTCATCATCAGCAGCTCGCGCAAAAACAGCTGCAGCGGCCAAATGGCGCGCGCCCGGGGCTGATAGATCATGGCGGAAAAATATTCGTTCCAGTGGCCCACGCCGTAGTAGAGCGCCATCACCACGATGATCGGCGACGACAGCGGCAGCACGATTTGGAAGAACGTGCGGAAGTTTCCGGCGCCATCGATGCGCGCGGCCTCGTGCAGCTCCCACGGAATGGTGCTCGCAAAGAACGTGCGCGCCACAATGAGGTTATACACCGACAGCGCGCCGTTGATCAGCAGCACCCAGCGGGTGTTCAGCAACCCGAAGTTATAAATGTTCAGGTAGCTCGGAATGGTGCCGCCGCTGAAATACATGGTGATCATGAAAAAGATCATGAAAATGCCCTTATCCTTAAAATCACGCCGGCTCAGCGCATAGGCGGCGGGCAGCGTCACAGCCAGATTGAGCACGGTGCCGACCACCGTGTAGAAAACGGTGTTGGCATAACCGGTCCAAATGTCGGAATAACTCAAAATATATTGATAGCCGCTCAACGAGGGCTTCACCGGCCAGAGCACCATTTTGCCTGCGGCCACCAGCTTGGGGTCGCTCAGCGAAGCGCTCAGCACAAAAATCATCGGATAGAGCTCAATAATCACAAACAACGCCAGCAGAATATAGATAATCGTGCCCGAAATCTTATCGCGCCCGCTGGAATGAATGCCGCGATGCGTTTTGATTGCTGCGTCAGCCATAAAACAGTTCCTTCCTTTCCCGTTTGCGCCCGGCTTACCACAAGCCGCCGTTATTCACCCGGTTGGCCACCGTGTTGGCACAAATCAAAATAATCGAATTGACCACCGAGTTAAAAATGCCGACTGCCGTGGAGAACGAGAAGTCCGCCTGCTCCAAGCCGACCTTGTAAACGTAGGTGGAAATCACTTCGGAGCCCTTGAGGTTGGTATCGGTTTGCAGCAGATAGGCTTTTTCGTAGCCCAGGCTGAGCAGCGAACCGCATTGCAGAATGAGCAGCGTGACAATGGTGGGTACCAGCACCGGCAGGTTGATGTACCAAATTTTCTGCATCCGGCTCGCGCCGTCGATGTCGGCGGCCTCGAGCAGCGATTTATCCACGCCCGAAAGCGCCGCAAAGTAGATGATGGAGCTCCAGCCCACGCC
>CAKUME010000242.1 GCA_934667575.1 uncultured Eubacteriales bacterium
GGCCGTGTCTCAGTCCCAATGTGGCCGTTCAACCTCTCAGTCCGGCTACCGATCGTCGCCTTGGTGGGCCGTTACCCCGCCAACTAGCTAATCGGACGCGAGGCCATCTTTCAGCGGATTGCTCCTTTGGTTGTCAGTCCATGCAGACCGTCAACTTCATGCGGTATTAGCGTTCGTTTCCAAACGTTATCCCCCTCTGAAAGGCAGGTTCCTCACGCGTTACTCACCCGTCCGCCACTAAGCTTAAAAGCAAGCTCTTAAGCTTCGTTCGACTTGCATGTGTTAGGCACGCCGCCAGCGTTCGTCCTGAGCCAGGATCAAACTCTCTAAAAAATGGTATTCAATCAAGCCTCGCGGCTTGGTTCAATCACTTCTCAGAGCTTGATTTGCTCTTTTTCGATACACTAGCTGTATCTGTCTTCGAGATCACAATCTCTCGATTGCGCTCTCTGTAATTTTATCCGGAAGTACTCAATACTTCTCAAATTCATTACGGGTTATAATTGTTTTCGTCAATTATTCGTTGTTTAATTTTCAAGGTTCTGCGCTCTCGATTCGTTCTCGATAGCTTATTAAGTATACCACAATCTCTTTCGTTTGTCAACACTTTTTTCGCTTTTCTTTGAACTTTTTCGGGAGCTTTGCTGCCGCTTTTCGCGGACAGCTTCATTATTATATCAGCTCACAACTCCGTTGTCAAGACTTTTCTTGAAGTTTTTTTCGCAGAAACCAAAGTTTTTTCTTTCCCACCATATATAGTAGAAAGCGGACGGCACTGTGCCATATCTGTGCCGCCCGTTATTCGCGTTATTCCGTGCTGCTTCGTGTGCGGCGCATTGCGTCGGCCCAGCCGCGCACCAGCGCCATGCGGTGCGCTTCATCCATTTGCGGCGCAAAGGTGCGGTCGATCGCGTGCTGCCGCAGCTCCGCCAGCCCGCTCCAAAATTCCACCGCCAGCCCGGCCAGATACGCCGCACCCAACGCCGTGGTTTCCCGAATCGCCGGACGGCAGACGGCCACGCCCGTGATGTCGGCCTGAAATTGCATCAGCAGGTTGTTGGCGCTCGCGCCGCCGTCCACGCACAGCGATTGCAGTCGGATGCCGGTGTCGCCGGTCATCGCCTCGATCACGTCGCGCGTTTGGAACGCAATGGATTCCAGCGCCGCGCGGATGAGGTGGTTTCGTGTGGTGCCGCGGGTGATGCCCACCACCGTGCCGCGCGCATACATGTCCCAATACGGCGCGCCCAAGCCGGTGAACGCGGGCACCAGATACACGCCGCCGGTGTCGGCCACCTTGGCCGCAAAATATTCGCTGTCCGCCGACGAATCGATCAGCCGCAGCTCATCGCGCAGCCATTGGATCACCGACCCGCCGGAGAACACGCTGCCCTCGAGCGCATAGCGCGGCGCATCGGCTTCGGACGCCGCCAGCGTGGTAATCAGCCCGTTTTTGCTTTCAAACGGCCGGCTGCCCGTGTGCATCAGCAAAAAGCAGCCGGTGCCGTAGGTGTTTTTGGCTTCGCCGGACGAAAAACACGCCTGGCCGAACAGCGCGGCCTGCTGATCGCCCGCCACGCCCGCAATGGGAATCTGCGCACCGCCAATTTCTGCGGTGCCCACCACGCCGCTGCTCGGCACCACCTGCGGCAGCATATTCATCGGCACGTTGAGCTGCGCGCAAAGCGATTCATCCCATTGCAGCCGGTGAATATCATACAGCATCGTGCGCGACGCGTTGGTGCGATCGGTCACATGAGCGTGCCGTCCCGTTAAATTCCAAATCAGCCAGCTGTCCACCGTGCCGCACAGCAGCTCGCCGCGCGCTGCCTTTTCGCGTGCGCCCGGCACATGGTCGAGAATCCAGCGGAATTTCGTGCCCGAAAAATAGGCGTCCACCGGCAGCCCCGTGCGCGCGCGGATGTCGGGCGCTGCGCCCGCCGCAATCAGCTCTTCGCACAGCGGCGCCGTGCGGCGGCATTGCCACACAATGGCGTTATAAATCGGCAGGCCGGTGTTTTTGTCCCACACCACTGCCGTTTCGCGCTGGTTCGCAATGCCAATGGCCGCGATCTCCTCCGGCTGCGCGCCCGCCGCGCGAATGGCTTCGCTGAGCGTGTCGGTTTGGGTGGATAGGATTTCCATCGGGTCCTGCTCCACCCACCCCGGCCGGGGATAGGTCGGGCGAAACTCCTTTTGCGCCGTGGCCACCACCCGCTGCGACCGGTCGAACAAAATCGTGCGCGAGCTGGTCGTGCCCTGATCCAGCGCGGCAATGTATTTTTTCTCCATTCCTCTGCGCCCCGTTTCCTTTATATATGGATATATAATGATTCGTTCTGTTTGCAGCGCGCCATATGCAAAAACCGAGCTCCGCTTCGCAATGAAACAGAGCCCGGTTTTCATCCGTTTTTGTGTTACGGGCTTATTGCGCGTCCGTCTGGTCGCCGGCGGCTTGTTCCGCCTGATCTTCCACCGCTGCCGCTTCGGCTTCGGCCGCTTCTTCCGGTTCCTCCGGAGCAGCTTCTTCGGCCGGCTCGGTCACTTCGGTTTCGACCTCGGTTTGCGCTTCGGCTTCCACCGCCTCGGTTTCCGCCTCGTCCGCCGCTTCGTCTTTCTGACCGAACAGCGCTTCCGAACGCGCCTTGCGGTTTTCGATCGTCGCGTTTTTCAGGTCGAGAATTTGCTGCTTCATATCACCAATGCATTTCTGGTTGGCGATAATCTTCGCGCACAGCGCCGCTACCGGGCTGTCGGAATTCGCGGCTTCGCGCTCAAACAGCGCGCGGCCAATCTCGGCAAAAGCATCGTCCACTTCGTGCTGGCGTGCGGCGATCGCCGTGTTCAGCTTGGTTACGCCTGCAA
>CAKUME010000243.1 GCA_934667575.1 uncultured Eubacteriales bacterium
ATATAATACGGCAGGTTGGCGCACACCACCACCGGCATTCCGGGAAATTTCTCGGCAATGAGCTGCTTCAGATCGAGCTTCATCGCGTCCCCGTGCACCACGCGCGCATTGGGGCAATCGGCGAGCGTTTCGGCGAGCACCGGAAGCAGCCGGTCATCGAGCTCCACCGCCGCCACGCGCTGCGCGCGCTTGGCCAATTCCACGGTGAGCACCCCAATGCCCGGCCCGATCTCGAGCACGCCCACGCCCGGCGCGGCGCCGCTTTCGTCCGCCATGCGCGGGCACACGCCCGGGTTAATCAGAAAATTCTGCCCCAGCGCCTTGGAAAAATGGAACCCGTGCCGCGCAAGCAGCGCGCGAATTACGCGAATATCCGAAAGTGAATCCATAACCGAACAATCATCCTCCAAAAATGCCGTTCCGGGACAAAAGCGCTTGCCAGAACGCTCGATTCCTGCTATAATAATAAAAAAAATGCGCGCCATACTATTATAATCTATTATAGCATATCTGCGCGCGCCGCGCCATACTTTTTCCCGATTTTGGCCTGCAAAGGAGTGTTTTTTATGTCTCGCACGGATAAAAACAATTATTATCTCGACATTGCGCAAACGGTGGCGGAGCGCTGCACCTGCCTGCGCCGTCACTTTGGCGCGATTATTGTGAAAAACGACAGTATTGTGTCCACCGGCTACAATGGCGCACCGCGCGGACGGCAAAATTGCAGCGATATGAATTACTGCATGCGCGACCGGCTGAACATTCCCCGCGGCGAGCGCTATGAGCTATGCCGCTCGGTGCATGCCGAGGCCAATGCAATTATTGCCGCCTCGCGCGAGCAGATGATCGGCGCCACGCTGTTCATGGTTTGCGTGTCGCCCAAAACCGGCGAGGTGGAGGCCGGAATGTCCAGCTGCATGATGTGCAAGCGGCTCATCATCAACGCGGGCATCACCACGGTGATCGTGCGCGACACTCCCACGGAATACCGCGTGATTCCGGTGCAGGATTGGATTACGCACGACGACTCGCTTTCGGGTGTGTTTGGTTATTGAGCACGTTTTTGTCCGATTCACCCCGAAAAATTAAAAAAACGCTTGCTTTTTCGCTCCGGCTATGATAAAATAATATTTGTTATATGCCGGCGTGTTGGAATGGCAGACGAGGTGGACTCAAAATCTACTTCGCCGCTTCATACCGCCTTGGCGGAAACCCTTGATTTTGCAAGGCTTTTTCAAAACTGAATATGTAATTTGGTTTTAATGTCCCTCCATGATGTCCCTCCGTTTTCTCGGTTGGGGCATCGGGAGATGACTTAAAATAATAGATGCCGGTGTGTTGGAATTGGCAGACGAGGCGGACTCAAAATCCACAACGCCGTTTCATACCACCTTGGCGTAAACCCTTGATTTTACAAGGCTTTTTGAAAACTGAAAATGGTTCTTGTTTTTAATGTCCCTCCACGATGTCCCTCCGATTTCTCGGGCAGGGCATCGGGAGATGACTTAAAATATGAGATGCCGGTGTGTTGGAATTGGCAGACGAGGCGGACTCAAAATCCGTTGGGCTAATAACCCGTGCGGGTTCGACCCCCGCCACCGGCACCACCCCTTAAAGGCTCGCAAACCCTTGATATGACTGGGTTTGCGAGCTTTTTCTTTTGCGTTGTCGGCTTTATGCATCGATCCCTCTCACAGCCGAAAACCGGCCATTTCGGGTCAGTTTTCGGCTGTTTTTCGGAGGGACATTGGAGGGATGTTCGACCATTACAGTGAGGGGTACACACCCATGATCGCATTGGCGGATGCCACTTTTGAGGTAAAATTCAGATGCGTATAGATGTTGGAAGTCGTCGCAATATCGCTGTGACCCAACCACTCCTGAATTTCTTTCAGGCTGACCCCATTGGCATACAAAAGGCTCGCACAGCTATGCCGGAGATCGTGATAGCGTATCTTCCGTAGTCCGTTTTTCTCCAGAATATAGGGAAAGTGCTGTGTGAGATAGCCCGGCTTGACCAGTTCCCCGATCTCATTGACATAGATATAGTCGGTGTACTTGGTGCAGTACGCCCGTCCGCACAACTTGCGGTTTTGCTCCTGCTTTGCTTTCAGGCGGTGTAGCAGTTCCTCAAACGGCGGGACAAGGGGCAGACTGCGGTAGCTGGACTTCGTCTTTGTGCGATCCTTCTGGATGATCTTGCTCTTTCCGTCAATGGTCACCTGTGTGACCGTATGGCGGATGGTGATCGTCTTTTTCTTAAAGTCGATAGCATCCCATTTCAGACCTACCGCCTCACTCCGGCGAAGTCCATAAAACGCACCGAGGATCACACCAAGTTCGATGGGATCGCCCCGGACGACTTCAAAAAGATGGTTCAGCTCATCCTCCTCATAGAAGCTGCCTACGAATTTTTCCTTCTTTGGCCGTTCAATACGGTCTGCCGGATTCGAGTCAATCAGGCCGAGTTTGAAAGCGTGCTGCAAGGCTTTGCGGATATTGGCATGGCGGTGTATGACTGTGTTCGCAGAAACGCCCTGCACCGTCAATTCGTAGGTGTAGTAGTCCTGTATGTGCTTCGGTGTCACCTCGCATAGAGTCAGTCCGGGGTGATGCTCCTCAAAATAAGGAATGATCTTGTTTTTAATACCCATTGCATACGCCCCGTAGGTGGTTTCCTCCACATTCTTTTTCGTCATTTCCAGCCAGTCCAGCAGAAATTCCGTAAATGGGATCAAAGTTGCGGATGTGTTTTCCGCACTCTGTTCCGTCGCTTTGGCTTCAAGCTCGGCTTCCTGCGCCGCTCTTGCATCCATGAGCATCTTTTCGGCACGCTTTT
>CAKUME010000244.1 GCA_934667575.1 uncultured Eubacteriales bacterium
CCCCGGGCCACTGCTCAAAATCGACGTCGTGCAGAATGCCGACCTTTTCCCAGAATCCGGCTTCGTCGCCGTAGCCCAGCTTTTCGGCATACCATTTCATCACACCGCCCACCGTGAGCGCGTGCTGCAAATGAAACAGTTCATGGTTATACTGCATCACCAGGCGAATCGCGTCGTCGCGGGAGATGTTTTCGGTCATAACGATCATTCCTTTCGTTGTACCCAAAGAAAGCCGGATGGCAATGCATCCGGCTGAGGTTGCTGTTTATTCCGCTGCGGGTGCAGCCGGATCCTGCGTCATCAAACGCTTGAATTCTTCGCCATCCACTTTTTCGTGCTCAATGAGGTACTGCGCGACCACGTGCAGCTGATCCAGATGATCCTTGAGGATGGTTTCGGTTTTTTCGTAGGCGCGGGTGATGATATCGCGCACTTCGCTGTCGATTTCGGAAGCGATTTCCTCCGAATAGTTGCGGATGTGGCCCATATCGCGGCCCAAAAAGACTTCTTCGTTATCGGAGCCATAGGTGATCGGGCCGAGCTTATCGCTCATGCCGTATTTCGTCACCATCGAACGTGCCAAGCTGGTGGCACGCTCAATATCGTTGGACGCGCCGGTGGAAATATCGTGCAGGATCAGCGATTCCGCCACACGGCCGCCGAGCAGCACTGCGATATCCTCCTGCATTTCGCCCTTGGAGCGATACGACTTATCCTCCGCCGGGAGCGACATGGTGTAGCCGCCCGCCATTCCGCGCGGGATGATCGAGATCTGGTGCACCGGATCCTGCGTAGGGCAATAATAGGTCACCACCGCATGGCCGCCCTCGTGATAGGCCGTGAGCTTTTTCTCTTTGTCGGTCATCACATGCGACTTTTTCTCGGTGCCGACCACCACCTTGATGGTGGCCTCCTCGATTTCTTCCATTGTGATCGCCTTGCGGTCCTTGCGCGCCGCAAGCAGAGCCGCTTCGTTGAGCAGGTTTTCGAGATCGGCGCCGGTAAAGCCCGCAGTAGACTTTGCAATGACCGACAGCTCCACATCGGGCGCCAGCGGCTTGCCGCGCGCATGCACCTTGAGGATTTCCTCGCGGCCCTTGATATCCGGCCGGCCCACCATCACCTGACGGTCAAAGCGGCCGGGGCGCATCAGCGCCGGATCGAGAATATCCGGACGGTTGGTGGCGGCGATCATAATCACGCCTTCGTTGGCACCAAAGCCATCCATTTCCACAAGCAGCTGGTTGAGCGTTTGCTCGCGTTCATCGTGGCCGCCGCCAAAACCGGCGCCGCGCTGACGGCCCACCGCATCGATTTCGTCGATGAAAATAATACAGGGCGAATTCTTTTTGGCCTGTTCAAACAGGTCGCGCACGCGCGAAGCGCCCACGCCGACGAACATTTCCACGAAGTCCGATCCGGAAATGGAGAAGAACGGCACGCCGGCTTCGCCCGCGACCGCACGCGCCAGCAAGGTTTTGCCGGTGCCCGGAGGGCCGACGAGCAGCACGCCCTTGGGAATGCGCGCGCCCAGCTCGTTGTATTTTTTCGGGTTCTTCAGGAACTCCACGATCTCGCGCAGCTCTTCTTTTTCTTCGTCTGCGCCCGCCACATCGGCAAACGTGGTTTTGCGCTTTTCATCCGACATCTGCTTCACGCGCGCCTTGCCGAAGCTCATCTGCTTGCCCGCATCGCCCAGCGAACCGCTGATGCGCCGGAACATGAAGAAATACATCAACCCGCCCGCCAAAATCACGATCAGATACGGCAGCATGGAAACCCAGATGCTGACCTCCTGCTTGGGCAGGTAGTTATAGGTGATTTTGTCGTCGGGATGCGCTTCGTTGTAGGCCTTTACATACGAACGGATATCGTCGAGAAACAGCGAGACGTTCGGCACGCTGTAGGTGTACTTTTTGTTCGGCTCACTGCGCAGTGTGAACGTGCACGCGCCGCTGCCCAGATCCAGCTCATAGCTCGAAACCTGGTCGTTTTCAAAATAGGAAACGACCTCGGAATACTTGGTGGTCGAGGGGGTCTGCCGCCGCAGCACCATGCTGATGATCAGCATCAGCGCAATCGGGATGCCGATATACAAAGCGATATTCCGCAATGTTTTTCGATTACCCAAATATTGTCACTCCTTCAGATTCAAATTATCTATATGCAAAGCATTTATTTTTGATAAACACTTGGCTTCAGCACGCCAATATAGGGTAAGTTGCGATAGCGCTCGTTGTAGTCGAGGCCGTAGCCCACAATGAATTCATCCGGCACCTGAAAGCCCACATAATCCGCCTGAAGCTCCACACGGCGGCGCGCCGGTTTATCGAACAGCGTGCAGATGCGGATGCTGCGCGGACCGCGCGCCCGAAGCAGCCCGGTGACGTAGTTGAGCGTCATGCCGCTGTCGAGGATATCCTCCACAATGACCACATCTTTGCCGGCGATGGGGCGGTCGAGATCCTTGAGGATTTTGACCACGCCGGAGGTTTGGGTCCCGGAGCCGTAGCTCGAAACCGCCATAAAATCGATCGTGCAATGAATAGTAAGCGAACGCATAAGGTCGGTCATAAACACTACCGAGCCCTTGAGGATGCTGATCAGCAGCAGATCTTTCTCTGCATAATCTTTGCTGATCTGCGCGCCGATATTCTGCACGCGGGCCGCAATCTCATCGCTGCTGTAAAAAATTTTTTCAATATCCGCGCTCATCTGATTTTCCATAACCCTGCTCCTCCGTTATGATCGCCGCCGGTCGCCCGGGCTGCGGACGCGCCGATTCGGATGCGCCGATGCCCTGCACCCACACGAGCTCGCCGTCTGCCTCCAACAC
>CAKUME010000245.1 GCA_934667575.1 uncultured Eubacteriales bacterium
GGTCGCGAATGATTCCGCCGCCCTCGTCGCACAGCAAAAAGAGTTCCACGCCGCGGCGCTGCAATTCCGCAACGATTTTGGGCGCACCGTCTCCGGCCCATTCCTCGGTGCACGACGACGCCAGATACACGTCCACGGGCGGGGTGTAGCCCTCGGCAAGCAGCTCCTCCACCGCCTCAAAAAACGCCATCACCGAGCATTTGGTGTCGGAAACGCCGCGGCCGTACACCTTGCCGTCCGCAATATCGCCCGAAAACGGCGCGTGCGTCCAGCTGCCTTCGGCCGGCACCACGTCCTGGTGGCTCATGAGCAAAATCGGTTTTTCGCGGCACTCGCCCTTCCAATAAAACAGCAGGTTGCCGTCAATTTCGGTTTTTTCGAGCTTTTGGTGCACGAGCGGAAACAGCGATTCCAGCACCCGATGAAATCCGCGAAACTTTTCGGCTTCGTCGGTGTGCGGGTGCGAAGTGGTATCGTACCGAATCATTTGAGCGAGCTTTTGTGCCAGGCGCAGCGCCTCGTCTTCGTTCTCGTTTGCCTGATAGGCGGCGGATTTGGCCGGTGTGAGCAGCGTGCGGATCACGGCAATGAGCAGCAATGCCGCGAGCACCCCCAAAAGCGCCAGCAGAATCACCCATGGCAGCTTCATGCGCGCACCTCCTTCTGTCCTTTTTTATAAAAGAACAGCGCCACGCCAATTGCAATGGCGCCGGAGGGAATGATCATAAAGCTGGTGGAACCCACCAACGCGGGCACGAGCATAAACAGCAGGCTCATCACCACCAGCGGCGCAACGGCGATTTTCATATTTTTGCGATAATATTTATAGGCCATTGCGCCAAACAGCGCCGGCACTACGTTATCGAATGCAGGCTGAAGCGCCTGGCTTTCGAGCACGGGCTTGAGCGGGGTCAGAATGGCCACGCCGAGCGCCAGCACCGCAATGGTGACCAATGAAGATGTGGCGATCGACAGTGTGGAAATGATCTCGTTTTCCTTGGTGCCGGTTTTGGCGCCCACCATGTCCCGCGCATTCACGGCGCAGGGAATTTTCATATTGATCAAATTGCCGGTGATGAACGCCAAATAACCGCCGCCTGCGCCGAGCATGGGGGTATAGATCAAAAATTCCGCAATGCTGCTCACCATCCACACCAATCCGACCGACACAAAGCCCTTGGCCGCAGCCGCCAGATCGGGCATTGCGCCCAGATAGCGCCCGATTAAAAACGGCGCGCCCACCAGCATGGCCAACACGATCACGCTGGCCGTGCGCCCAATGCGATGGGTGGTTTTGCTGTATTGCGCCCAGCGTTCGTTCTGCTTGTTTTCCATGGTTCGTCCCTCCTTACATCCGCCCCACGAGCACGGCCGCGCCCATTCCGGCGAGCATGCTGGCGGCAATTGAGAAATTTTCAATCCATGCGAGCTTCTTCCGGCCGGAGAGGAAGATCAGCAGCGCCATCACTGCGCCCGATACCGCAACCACGATCAGCGGCACATAGCTGCCCTGAAACGTGAGCAAGCCTTTGGACGACGCAAATGCGCCGATGTAGCTGCCGATATACGCGCTCACCAGCCCAATGAACATGGCGGTCATGGCGGTGTCGCCAAAGCCGGCGCCGCCGCTTTGGGCGCCGCCCGCGCCGAGTCGTTCGGTGTATTTTTTGTTGAAGAACACCGAGAGCACCATGCCCCAAATGATGCACACGCTCATCAGCAGCGCGATGGTGGCAAAGCCCGATGCGGTCATTTCGGTTTGCGAAAGTCCGCTCATGCCCACCTGCTCGGCCGCGGCCTGCGCCACCTGCGTTTCGTAGTGCAGCGCGCCAATCACCGAAAGCCGCAGCCATGGCCACGGAATGCCCAAACTGCCCGCCAGCGCGATCACACCCAGCAGAATGCCGATGCTCGGCAGCACCGAAAACGTTGCGCTGGACACGATCACGCGCTTCATTTTGGCAGTGTCCATTCCAATTGCTTTTCCGGCGCGGTAAGCCCGCACCATAAATACGACGCACAACACCGCGACAAATGCGACAATTCCGCCGCATATCAGATACATCGGCGCGCTGTTGAGCTGCTCCATGATTGACATGGTTTCATTCCCCCTCCGGTTGGATTTGTATACTATTATTATAGTATGGCGCCGCCGTTTCGGCAAGCCCATGCGCCAAATTTCTTTGCAAAAAACACCCGGCATCGCGCTGCCGGGTGCATAAAAAGATCAGCGGAAATTCCAATTGCGCTTGCATTTGCGGTGCGCAAGGCGTATACTAAATATGGAAACAAAATGGGAAAGAGGCGAAAATATGGATACGAAACAATCACAGAAAAACCGGCGGTGGCTGCGATGCGGCATGGGTGCGCTCGGCGCAGTGCTCCTTTGCGTGTTGATTGGGTGGGCGCTCACGCGGTGCGGGGCGTTTGGCCCCGGCGCCGGTGACTGGAGCTATGCGCTGCCCAACGGCTATGCCATTTGGCGCATCAACAGCCAAAGCATTGTGTGCGGCAAAGAGGAAAAAGCCGAGGGCGGAGGCGCGGTGCTCAGCGAACAGGTGGGCGGGGATTATATCATTCGATTTTGCGTGGCGGAATCGTTTGTATGTCTGCAAAGCGTGGATCCGCCGCAGCGGGAATTGGTGGAATCCATCGACACATCCCATCCCGATTATTATATTTTGAACACGCAAACCGGCGAATCGTTCGGCCCGCTGACCGAAGCGGAGTTCCGACAAAAAACCGAAGCGCTGGGGCTGGGCGAACTGTCGGTGTGGACAGCCACCAAACCGACGCCCCAAGGCGTGCAGTGG
>CAKUME010000246.1 GCA_934667575.1 uncultured Eubacteriales bacterium
CGCGTTCACCAAGCTCAAGTTTGAAAGCGAGTTCCAGCAGCTCAGCCCCGGCGGCGCCATCAGCTATGTGGAGGTGCCGAACATGCAGGATAACCTCGAAGCGGTGATGAGCGTGCTGCGGTTTATCTATGACAATATTATGTATGCGGAGCTGAACACCAAGTCGGACTATTGCCAGTGCTGCGGCTACGACGGCGAGATCCGCATTGTGGAAGACGACGGCAAGCTGGTGTGGGAGTGCCCGAACTGCGGCAACCGCGACCAGGCCAAGATGAACGTGGCGCGGCGCACCTGCGGCTACATCGGCACGCAGTACTGGAATCAGGGCCGCACGCAGGAGATTCGCGACCGGGTGCTGCATTTGTAATAATTTTACTATTTTGTCCGAAAAGAGGAAGCGCGCAAAATGAATTTTGCGACCATTAAATATTACGACATTGCCAACGGCCCGGGGGTGCGCACCAGCCTGTTTGTTTCGGGCTGCACGCACCACTGCCCCGGCTGCTTCAACGCCGTGGCGTGGGATTTTGACTACGGGGCGCCGTTCACGGCGCAAACTGCCGACGAAATTTTGGCGGCCTGCGCGCCGGATTATATTGCCGGGCTGACGCTGCTCGGCGGCGAACCGATGGAGCCGCAAAACCAGCGCGCGCTGCTGCCGTTTGTGCGCCGGTTTCGCGCCGCTTATCCGCGCAAGAGCGTGTGGTGCTATTCGGGCTACACTTGGGCGCAGCTCACCGATGCGCGCGCGCCAAAGTCGCCCCGCTGCGAAGCGACCGACGATCTGCTCGCGCTGTTGGATGTGCTGGTAGACGGTGAATTTGTGCAGGCGGAGCACGACATCACGCTGCGGTTTCGGGGCAGCGCCAACCAGCGGCTGATTGATGTGCCGCGCACCCTTGCCGCCGGGCAGATCGTGCTCTGGCAGGACGAGCCGGTGTTTGCCACGCACACCATGGACTAACGCGCAGACGCTGCGCCGCACGATCGTTCTATTTTCCTCCGGGCGTTCGCGTCCGGAGGTTTTTTGTTGTTGGTCACATCCGAACCGCAATGTTCGACGAGTTCATAAGTTTGCTGTGTTCGGATGCCCATTTGCGCCGGTGGCGCAAATGACGAAGCTTCCCGCGCTCACCGTTGCGCGGGTTTGTTGTGTTTGGGTGGCATGGTTGCGCCCATGTGCGCAGTCATAGCGCACTCACGCCGGAATGGCGCAAACGAAAACGCCCCCATCCGCACCTGGGCTGTGTCACATCCGAACCGCAATGTTTGTCGAATTCGCAAGTTCGGTGTGTTCGGATGCCCATTTGCGCCTATGGCGCAAATGACGAAGCTTCTGGCGCTCACCGTTGCGCGGGTTTGTTGTGTTTGGGTGCATGGTTACGCCCATGTGCGCAGTCATAGCGCACTCACGCCGGAATGGCGCAAACGAAAACGCCCCCATCCGCACCAGGTCGTGTCGCAGCCGAAACATGGTGCAGAAAGAGGCGTTGGGCATCGCCCATCGCAGGTGGGTGGAATTTTGATGCCCATTTGCGCCATGCGGCGCAAATGACGAGGTTTCCTGCGCTTGCGATTTCATAAGTTCGGTGTGTTCGGATGCCCATTTGCGCCATGCGGCGCAAATGACGAGGTTTCCTGCGCTTGCGATTTCGTAAGTTTGTTGTGTTCAGATGCACGTTTGCCTTGAACCAACAAGCTTCGGCACAATCACCGGTTCGCCAAAGGCGAATGCCGCATGAAGTGCGGCAAGGTGATTGTGAAGGCCACATCCGAACCACAATGCTTGCGATTTCGTAAGTTCGGTGTGTTCGGATGCACGTTTGGCTTAGTCGGCGGGCTCGTCTTGGCGCTCGCTCACCACCAGATCGATCACGGTGCCGTAATCGTAGGATTCATTCGGCTTGAGCGAAGCGTCGGTAAACCGCAGCACGGTGCCGCTGGGCATGCCTTCGTTGCGTTCGGTGGTCACCTGCCCCACCACAAAACCGCTCGCACGCAGCGTGGCGCGCGCTTGGCTGATGTCCATCCCGCGCACCTCCGGCAGCGGACGCTGCGAAGGTCCGCGGCTGATCTTCACCGCAATCGCCGTGCCCGGCTGCGCATACCCCGTCTCGCTTTGTTCCACGATCACGTTTTCCCCGTATTGATCGCTGAACACCTTTTCGGAGATAAACAGCGGAAACGTGCCGTTCTGCGACGCCGCAGAATAGGTTTGCCCCACAAAGTTCGGCACCTCCACCGCGCCCGCGGGAATGCTTTCGGCGGAGGAGCTGGCGGAATCCGATGCCGCCTGCGAGGCATCCGACGCGGCCTGCGATTCCCCGGAATCGGCGTGAGACGAATCCGCACCGGAAGCCGCGTCGGAGCTGCCCCGCCCGGAGCTTGTGCCAAAGGTGAAATAGGGGAAATCCGGGTCGGTGCGCACATAGTGGATCGCCACATGCGCCAAGATGGCCGCCGACACCACAAACGCGATCAGCCCCGCCACAAAATCCGGCACGCGCAGCCGATGGTGCGGCGCAGCGGCGTTTTTGTCATCGGCGGAGTTCGCGGCAGCCTCGTGCACATCGGGTTCCGCATCGGTGCGCACGGCGGGCGCCGACTGCGGCGCACCGATGAGCGCTTTTTTGAGCGCGTCCAGCGTGGGCGTGCGCTTGTCGGCATACACTTGCAGCCCGTTGGACAGCGCCGTGATCACAAAGGGCGGAATCTGCTCCAGCGCCGCAGGCGCAATAAGCAGCCGCTGGTCGTATTTGCGCCGGTCGGCCTCCTGCGGCAGCACCCCCGTGATCGCATAGAG
>CAKUME010000247.1 GCA_934667575.1 uncultured Eubacteriales bacterium
CGTGCAGGCAGCGCCCGCACTGCTTTTTTGTGTCGGTTTTAGATGCGATCGACGGGATAATGAATTTTGAGCTGGTTCACTTTGCTCTGGTAAGCCGCGGCCTGCTTCTGACCAACGAGATAGCCCTTGATCTGCTCTTTGACATCGGCAAAATTCATCGGTTTGGCCTCGCCCTTGCTGTTGAGCCGAATCAGATGGTAGCCGAACTGAGTTTTGACTGGGCCACTGATCTCGCCGGGCGCCAGTTTTTCGCATGCCTGCTCAAACTCCGGCACCATTTGGCCCTTGCCAAAATCGCCGAGCGAACCGCCTTCGGCTGCCGAGGGACATTTGCTGTTCGCTTTGGCCGCTTCTTCAAAGGTCAGCTCCTTTGCATTGAGCTGCGACAGAATGCGGTTGGCTTCGTCTTCGGTGTCCACCAGAATGTGGCTGGCATTGAACGTTTCGCCGGCATTAAACATATCGGGATTTTCATCATAGAATTTTTTGGCTTCATCGTCGGTCACCGTGATCTTGGACGTGATCTTTTCCAGCGCATAGCTGGTGCACGATCTCACGCCCCTTGGGCGTCTGATAATTCTGGCCGCGCTGACCCATGGCCGCGATCGCCGCGTCCACATCCTGCGAGGTAATGGCTTTGCCGCCCACACGGGCAAGCACTTTGGGTTGTTCAAACATAGAAAAAGCTCCTTTACCGTTTCATTTTGTCTGCACTTAAAAATGATGTGCAGGGCGTTTTGGGATATCGGATTGATTATAGCACGGTGAGCGGCGGCTTGTCAACGCTTATTTTGCCGCCGGGGCCGGATGCGCGGCGCTTTGATAGTCTGCAATGGCATGCAGGAACGCATCGCCGTATTTTTCGAGCTTTGCCTTGCCCACACCGGAAACCCGGAGAAATTCTTCTGCGTTTTGCGGGCATCGGCGGCACATATCTGCCAGCGCAGCGTCGGAAAACACGAGATAGGCCGGAACGTGCTGCCGAGCCGCCAATTCACGGCGCAGCTGTTTGAGCGCGCTGAGCAAGCCGTTGTCCTCCGGCTGCGCGGCATGCGGCGCCCTGCGCGGGCTTTCTTTTGCCATTTTCATTGTCAGCTGCGTTTGCCCGTAAAGAATCGCGCTGCTGGACGGCGTGAGCTTCAGCACCGGATAATCGCCGTCATCCGACCGAAAATATCCCTTTTCCTCCGTAAAGCTCATGATCGCACGCACCGTCTTTTCGCTGCGGTCGCGCAACAGCCCATAGGTGGACTGATGATCGAGCCCCAGTGCAAGCAGACGCTCCGACCGCGCACCGCGCAGCACGTCCATGATCATTTTGCGGCCATAGCGCTGACCCGTTTTGGCAATGCAGGACAAAATCATCTGTGCCTCCACGGTGACATCCACAGTATTGAAATTTGCCAGGCAGTTGGAACAATTGCCGCAATACTCCGGCGCTTTTTCGCCGAAATATCGCAGGATGTGCCGCCGCAGACAATCGCTGGTTGTGCTGTAAAACGTCATATATTTCAGCCGCTCGGCATCGCGTGTGCGCACGGCCGCCTGCTCCTCCGGAGTCAGTTCCGGATTGGCCTCGGACCGTTCCAGCAAAAACTGATTGGTGCGCACATCCTGCGGACGATAGAGCAGAATGCAGTCGGCATGTTCCCCATCGCGGCCTGCGCGCCCGGCTTCCTGATAGTAGTTTTCGATATTTTTCGGCATGTTATAATGAATCACGAATGCGACGTTGGATTTGTCGATACCCATGCCGAACGCGTTGGTGGCAACCATGACCCGCTTGCGGTCATAGACAAAATCGTCCTGATTGGCGCGGCGTTCCGTTTCGGGCAGACCGGCGTGATAGCGGGTGGCCGAAATGTCGGCGTGACGAAGCAGATCACACACCTCCTCCACGGTTTTGCGGGTGGCGCAATAGACGATTCCTACCTGATTCGGCCGTTCGCGGATGAGTGCAAGCAGGCGATCCGGCCGGGAGTCCGGTTTTTCCACCCCGAAAAAGAGATTGGGGCGGTCAAAGCCGGTAGCCACCACGAGCGGATCTTGCAGCTGGAGCAGCTGCACAATATCCTTCCGAACCTCGGCGGTTGCAGTGGCGGTAAACGCGCCGACTACCGGGCGCTGCGGCAGCCGGTGGATGAATTCCGTAATTTTCAGGTAACTCGGCCGAAAATCCTGCCCCCACTGGGACACGCAGTGGGCTTCATCCACGGCAAGCATCGCGATATCCAGATGAGCGCATATCTCCAAAAAATCCGGTGTTTCGATCCGCTCCGGCGCAACATAGACGATCTTATATTTTCCGGCGGCCATGTTTTGCAGTACTTTGGCATACTGCCCGGCCGAAAGCGAGCTGTTGAGATAAGCGGCGGCCGCACCGGACTGCACCAGCGCGCCCACTTGATCCTTCATCAGTGAAATCAACGGCGAAACAACCAGCATCACACCCGAAAACAGCAGCGCAGGCACCTGATAGCAGACCGATTTGCCTGCGCCGGTGGGCATAATGCCCAGCGCATCGTGCCCGGAAAGCAGCTGATCCACCAACTGTTCCTGCCCCGGACGGAATGCGTCGTGGCCGAAATATTCCTTTAGCACCTGAAATTTATCCACTTGATCTGTCTCCTTCGCCTCGGCCGCGCCTGTGATGATCCCCACCCGAGCTTTTTTGCAAGGCTTCTCGGATGATGCTTGCCTCGCCAAAAGTCCGGAAGTATATGCCGTCTTCCCAGATTTGATGGACAGAAAAAAGTGTGATATAATGAAATGGACACAAACAAATCCAAAATCACAGG
>CAKUME010000248.1 GCA_934667575.1 uncultured Eubacteriales bacterium
GCCCTATCGATTTGCTTCTTCCATTTTTGCTTACATGTGCTTTGCGCCATCGGGTGAAGAACGACCTTTGCCAAACGCCCGCAGGCAAGTGAAAAGTGAAAAAGTAAAACTCCCGCGCATTAGCGCGGGAGTATTGGCTGGGGAATAGGGATTCGAACCCCAACAAACAGAGTCAGAGTCTGTCGTGCTACCTTTACACAATTCCGCTGTGTCATTCGACTTTGATATTATAGCGCATCGCGTCCGGTTTGTCAAGGCTTTTGGTCAAAATATTTTCATTTTTCGCGCAAAGGCCGACGGCTTGCAAAATGTGTCGAATTGGATTATAATAGAAACTCAACCGGGCGCGGTATGATGCCGCGCCGGATTTTTGTGCGTAACGGAGAAACTATTTTATGAAATCGATTCGCAATCCACGCGCCGAATTCATTTTGGCCATGGTCGTGTTCGGCACGCTCGGACTGTTTGTGCGTCCCATTTCGCTTAGCTCGGGCGCGCTGGCGTGGGCTCGTGCGGTGATGGCGGCGCTGCTCATCGGCGGATATTTGCTTGTAACCGGTCAAAAAATTCCGTTTCAGCGCATTCGGCGCGCAGTGCCACTGCTGCTGCTTTCGGGCGCGGCCATGGGCGTGAACTGGATTTTGCTGTTTGAGGCGTACCGCTACACTACCGTGTCGGTTGCCACATTGAGCTATTACTTTGCGCCGGTGCTCGTCACGGTGCTGTGTCCCATTCTTTTCCGCGAGAAACTCACGGCCCGGCAACGGGTCTGCTTTGTGATGTCCACGCTCGGCTTGGTGCTGATCACCGTGGGCAACGGCCTGAGCCGTGGCAGCAGCGACGGGTTGGGCATCCTGTTTGGGTTGGGCGCGGCGGTGTTTTATGCCACGGTGATCCTGCTCAACAAATTCATTCGGGAGGTGGACGGCATCCCGCGCACATTTTTGCAGTTTTTGGCCGCCATTGCCGTGCTGACGCCCTATGTGGCGTGCACCGGCGGCATGCAGCTCGGTCGGCTGAACGCGGTGGGGTGGGGCGCGCTGCTGGTGGTGGGGCTGGTACACACCGGTGTGACCTACTGCCTCTATTTTTCGTCGCTCAAGGAGCTGCCGGGCCAAAAGGCCGCCATTTTGAGCTACATTGATCCGCTGGTGGCGGTGTTGGTTTCGGTGGGGCTGCTCGGTGAAAAAATGACGCTGCTGCAGCTGATTGGCGGAGCGCTGATTCTCGGCTTCACCCTGTGGAACGAGCTTTCCACCGCGAAAAAATGACGCATTTGGCGTGCGATGCCGGACGTTTGCCGTCGAATCCCGGCCAAGCACGCCATCAAGGCAACGTGCTATAGATTTAATCTATAGCATACTATATTGATATGGTATTGGACAAATGGGCTGTGCCGCGTTATAATAAAACGCGTAGAGAGGAGCGGGTTGGATTGATTACACTCGATCATATCAGTAAAACCTTTGCCGTGTCGGGCAAAGAAGTGCACGCCGTGCAGGATGTGAGCCTAACGGTGCACGACGGCGATGCATTTGGCATTATCGGTTTTTCGGGCGCGGGCAAATCCACGCTGGTGCGCTGCATCAATTTGCTGGAGCGCCCCACCGCCGGTTCGGTGCAGATCGACGGCCGCGAGCTCACGGCGCTTTCGCCCCGCGAGCTGCGCGCAGCCCGCAAAAAGATCGGCATGATCTTTCAGCATTTTAACCTCATGCCGTCGCGCACTATTTTTGGCAACGTGGCTTATCCGCTCAAGGGCAGCGGCCTCACCAAGCAGCAAATTGCCGACAAGGTGCACGGGCTGCTCCGGCTGGTGGGCATTTCGGAAAAGGAAAACGCTTATCCCAGCCAGCTTTCCGGCGGCCAAAAGCAGCGTGTGGCCATTGCCCGCGCGCTGGCCAACGATCCCAAGATTCTGCTGTGCGACGAAGCCACCTCGGCGCTCGACCCGCAAACCACCAAGGCCATTTTGAAGCTGCTGCGTGACCTGAACCGATCGCTCGGCATCACCGTGGTGGTCATCACGCACGAGATGGAGGTCATCAAAGAGATCTGCAACCGCGTGGCGGTCATGGACCACGGCCGGGTGGTGGAGGAGGGCGAAGTGTTCTCGGTGTTCGCCAACCCGCAGGAGCCGCTCACCCGCAGCTTTATCAAAACCACATCCAATCTGCAAAAAATCGAGGGGCTGGTCGCCGCGCACTCGCCGGTGGTGCAGCTCAAGCCGGGGGAACGCATTGTTCGCCTGTCGTATGTAGAAAAGAACGCCTCCGAACCGCTGATCTCCACCGTGACGCAAAAATTCGGCATTCTGCTGAACATTATTTTTGCCGACGTGGAAATTGTGCAGGACGCGCCGATCGGCGGCACGGTGGCCATTGTGAGCGGCGATGCCGGCCAGATCGACGCGGCGCTCAATTATCTCAAAGAAAAAAACGTGGGTGTGGAGGTGATCGCAGATGGAAGCGTTTCTGAATAATATCATGCCGAATGTGATGAACAAGCTGCCCGCGTTTTTTGACGCGATCCGCGATACGCTGATCATGGTGGGCTGGTCGGGCGCGATTGCGTTTGTGATCGGGCTGTTCCTAGGCATTGTGCTCATTGTGACCAAGCCGGGCGGCATTCTCGAAAACAAGATCGTGTATCAGATTCTCGACAAGGTGATCAACTTTTTCCGTTCCATTCCGTTTATTATCCTGCTCACTTGGGTGATCCCGATTTCCCGCGCGATTATGGGCACGGCGATCAACGTGCAGGGCGCGATCGTGCCGCTGATCATGGG
>CAKUME010000249.1 GCA_934667575.1 uncultured Eubacteriales bacterium
GTCAAAACCGCCGCCTGCACGCGCGTCAATGCTTCCGCTGCGCAGCAAAAACTCCACCATCCGGCGGATCGGCAGTTTGATGGTCCACATGGCACAGCGGCTCCCTTCCCCGATTGGACATGATAAAAATTACGGCTGCGCCGGCGTGTTGATGAGCATCAACTGATGCAGCGCGCGCGTGCAGGCGACATAGAGCCGCCCGCCGCTCAGCTTGCCCGCGCGGTTCACTACCGCCACGCGATCAAACTCCAAGCCCTTGGCCAGCGGAACGGTCAGCACGCAGATGCGCTGACTGCGCGCCGCAAATTCGTGTGTGAGCAGGCATGCGTCGGCGCGGTTGAGCGCACGGAACACCCATTCGCAGTCGGCGGCGTCGGCACACACCACCGCAGCCAGTTCGCCGGCTGCACCCGCATTCAAAAATTCGTTCAGCGCAGCGGCCACCTCGGCTTCCGGCAGCGTGCAGTGCCGCACCGCGCCCGTGCTGCGTTCCACGGCATGGCAGAGTGTGCGCCCGGCCAGCTGATTGGTAAACGCGACAATTTCTTTGGAGCTGCGGTAATTGATATCGAGCGTGTATTCTGCACAGCTGCGGCCCGACTGTGCAAGCACTTCGCGAAAGCTGCCGCAGCCGGAAAGCGTTTGCTCCGGGTCACCCAGCACGGTGAATACCGCATGGGGATACATATCGAGCAGCAGCGCATATTGCAGGTCGGTGTAGTCCTGCGCTTCGTCGATCACAATTTGGCGCATCCGGCGGCTCTGCGCGAGCATTCCGAGCCGCTGCATCAGATACAGCAGCGGGGCGGCGTCCGAAAAATGGATTTCCTCCTGTGCAAGCCGCTGCTCAAACGCCGCCTGTTCCGCTGCGCCAAACTGCCGCCCGAGCAGCTGCGCATAGAGCGCATTGCAATTCGGCACATAGCGGCGATCAAATTCATGCAGCAGACGCTGGCAAATGTGGATGCCCGCCAGCCGCGCACTGATTTTTAAATCGCGCTCCGAAAGGTATGCGCTGAGCCCGTTTTCCTCCACGAGCCGCGCCGCGATCTTTTTTCGCAGTTCCTTACTCCGCGTGCGCATGCGGTGGATCAATTGATTTTTGAGGCGATTGACGCTTTGGCGATAGGGCAGCGTGGCGCGGTTGATGCGGAACGATTCGGCCTGCTCCGCTGCGCTGAGGATCACCTCGCCCTCGAACACCTGGTCCGAAAACGTGATGTTCGCTTCATATTCCGCCGCAGCGTCCCGCACCGCCTGTGCAAACTCGCTGCTTCCTTTTTGCGCCAGCAGCGGTTCCGGGCGCTCCGACACCGCATCCAAAAAAGTGCGCACTTCGTACCGGCTGCCCAAAATGCCGGAAGCAAAATCGGCAAACGTGGTCTGCCAAACATTGTCCTCGCCCAAATCGGGCAGCACCGATGCGATATAATCTTCAAACAATGTGTTCGGCGAAAAAATCATGCAGTCGGACGCGCGAAGCGTGCTGCGCGTGTGGTAGAGCAGATAGGCCATGCGGTGCAGCGCCACCGAGGTTTTGCCGCTGCCCGCGCAGCCGTTAATGATAACCACGTTGTGCTCGGTGTCGCGGATGATCCGGTTTTGGCTTTCCTGAATGGAATCGACGATGGTTTTCATCTGCTCGCCGGCGTGGCCGTTGAGGATGCGCTGCAAAAATTGATCCTCGATGGACAGCGCGGTGTCGAAGCAGCCGAGCATTTGGCCGCGCTCGATCTGAAACTGACGCTTGCGCGTGAGGTCGCCGGTAATCTCGCCATTGGGACAGGTGAACGACGCGCGCCCCGGGCCAAAGTTATAGTACAACGCGGCCACGTCGCTGCGCCAATCGCAGATCACCTGCTCAAAGCTTTCCATGTCCGTAAGGCCGAATTTGCCGATATAAAACGACTCCGGCGCGCCAAAACCGTCCTCCTGAAAATCCACACGTGCAAAATACGGCGTGTCGCGCAGCTTTTTGAGCTGATACTCCTGCCGCTGCGCCGTGGCTAGGTTCTTTTCGCCCAAGCGGATATCCGTTTCCTGCGCGGTGCGCTCGTATTGATCCTGAATGGGGCGATCGGCGCCCACCAACTCCTGCCAGAGGTATTTGCGTTTTTCATACAGCGCTTGCCGCAGGTCTTCCTGACTGAGGCCGCGGTTTGCAAGTTCCTTTTGAATTTTGGCTTCCACTTGCGCCAGGTGGCACAGCTCTTCTTCCGGGATCATGCCGGTCACGCTCCTTTTGTTCGCGTTTATGATTTTATTCTGATATTTGAGACTGATTTCGACCGTATGCGCGGCCGCTTTCTTCTTTTATTGTAGCAGAATTTGAACGATTTGTCTATGGGCGGCACAAAACGCCCTTGAATCCATTGCCGGATTCAAGGGCGCTCGTATGTTTTGAATGGACGCGGGCAATAAATTAGGCGTTCAGCCGCACCGTTTGGCCGGCCGGAATGCGGATGGTCGGTGAGTTTGCTTCATCGCCCAGCCGATACGGCGAAATCCACACATCCTGTGCCGACGGATTTTGCACCACGGAAAAATCCGTGGTCCACAGCAGGCGCTGATACGCCTGCACATAATCATAAATTTCAATATTCGTGGCATACCACACGTCGCTGTCGTGGCCGCCCATACGATCGAGGAACGATTCGATGCGATCCCAGTTCCCGTCTTTTTCGAATTCGTAGGAATGCCCCCACAAATAAAAAAGCTTCGGCGTGCCGTAGCGGCCCAACGGCGCAAAAAAATCATCGATGAGCGGCATCAAGCGCGCGTCGTTGT
>CAKUME010000250.1 GCA_934667575.1 uncultured Eubacteriales bacterium
CCGACTGCCGGAGGCCTCCGCGACCGGGATCACCGCTTCGAGGAACGTGTGCATATTCTTCCACAGCTGCTCCTCGGGCATTTGCTCATACTGCTTGAGCAGCCCGCGCAGCTCCTCTTTGGTGTAGCTTTCGTCCCAGCCGGGCAGCGAAAGCTCGCTCGTGAGCGGATTCATTGCACGCACGGTCGCATCGTCGTAGGCCAGCGAATTGGAGCCGTCGGCATTTTGATGTTCCAGCTCGCTGCGCAGCCAGTCGAACACCGGCATAAAGTTATAGCAAATGCACTTCACGCCCGCGCGGCCCAAGCGGCGCACGTTTTCGCAATACACATCAATGAGGTCGGCAGCCTTGCTTGTGCCCAGCTTAATGTCTTCGGCCACCGGCACGCTTTCCACCACCTCAAACTCCAGGTGCTTGGCAGCGGCCGCATCGCCGATTTTGCGGATGCTTTCTTCGCTCCACACGCCGCCCGGCGCCACATCATACACCGCCGACACAATGCCCGTCATCGTGGGGATCTGAGCGATTTTGTCGAGCGTGACCGGATCCTTTTCGCCATACCAGCGGAAAGTCATTTTTACCATGGTTCTGCTCCTTTACTGATTGAGATATTTGCAATCTGCCGCGCAAAATTGCACCGACCGATTGCAAAAATGAAAGAAATCTGTTATACTGATTGCAGCTTTATATTCACAAAGAAAAGAGGAATTTGCAATGAGCGACACCATTGAAAAATGCGGTGTGCCGGGTTTGCATATTCACCGCACCGTCAGCCCGCATCCAAACCCCAACGAGCATCAGATGCACGCGCATGAATTCTGCGAGCTTTTTTATTTTTCGGATGGAGCCGGTTCCTACTCGGTGGAGGGCCACGAATATCCGCTCGTGCCCAACAGCATTTTGTTGATGCGCATTGGCGAAACCCATATGCTGCACATTCGCCCCGAACTGCCCTACGAGCGGTTCGTGGTCAATTTTCAGCCGGAAATGCTTTCCGCGATCGACCCGTCGGGGCGGATGATGGAGCCGTATCTGAACCGTGCATCCGGGCAGCGGAATTTGTATACGCCCACCCAGTTCAACGTGCCGCTGGTGCGCGGTTGCCTGAACGCAATGCTCACCGCAGCCGGGCGCAGCGCCTATATGCAGCGGCTGGCCATTCTGACCAACCTGTCGGCCATTCTCTATGAGCTGTGCCGCGTGTTCCGATCGGACTGTCCGCCCGAAACCGATACCGCGCCGCAGAGTCTGATTGCCGGCGTGGTGGACTACATCAACCGGAATCTCACGGAGGAGCTGAGCCTCGACGCGCTCTCGGCGCGGTTTTTTCTGAGCAAATCCTACCTGAATCAGCAGTTTCGCCAAGCCACCGGCACCACCATTTGGGACTATGTGCTGCTCAAGCGGCTGATGCGCACGCGCACCGCCATTCGCAGCGGCGTGCCGGTCACGGATGCGTTTCGCGCCAGCGGCTTCAATGATTATTCCTCTTTTTACCGGCGCTACAAGAGCCGGTTCGGCGTATCCCCAAAAGAGGACCGCCCACACGGAAACTGATTATTTCTTCTCCGCGGTGCCATAGGTGCCTTCGGTGGAAAACACGGCTTCTCGCACGTTTTTGTGATATGTGGAGTGTTTGATCTTCTCCTGAAGCATCTCGTAGTAGCGGTCCTCATCGAGCGGCAGATCAATCCACTGGCCGCCCAGCCACGAAGACATATAGGCTGCGTTGCAGAGCGTAACGCCGTTGATGCCTTCTTCGCCTTTGGCAAGCATGGGGGTGCCATCGAGCAGTGCATTGGTGAAGTCCTGCAAAATGCCGCGATGCTGCGAATTTTCGCCGGGGCATTCCACATCGTAGTCCTCCACGGAGGGAACCTGGAATCCTTCGGTGCTTTCAAAGCAGAATTTACGCTCCGGCTCGCTGAGCTTCCAGAAGTGCATCTTGTCGTTTTCAATCACGAGCTTGCCGCGGTCGCCGGTGATCTCGAGGCGGTTGGTGCCGGGGCATTCGCCGGTGGTGGTGATGAACGAAGCCACCGCGCCGTTTTCGTATTCGGCATTGATGGTCACATCATCTTCCACTTCGATGTTGTGATATTTGCCCACATAGCAGTCGGCACGCAAGCGCTTGGGCATGCCGAAAATCCACTGCCACAGGTCGAGGTTGTGCGGGCACTGATTGGTGAGCACGCCGCCGCCTTCGCCCGCCCAGGTTGCGCGCCAGTCGCCGGAATCGTAGTAGGCCTGGGTGCGGTACCAGTTGGTAATAATCCACACCAGACGCTTCAGCTCGCCGAGCTCGCCGTTCTGCACCATTTCGCGCGCCTTGCGGTAAACCGGATTGGTGCGCTGGTTGAACATAATGCCAAACAGCAGGCCGCTCTTTTGGGCGGCTTCATTCATTTCGCGCACCGCCTTGGTGTACACGCCCGCCGGCTTTTCGGACAGCACGTTCACGCCTGCCGCAAATGCGTCGATCGCAATGGTGGGATGCAGATAGTGCGGCGTGGCAATGTGTACCGCATCCACCAGCCCGCTCTTGAGCATCTCATGGTAATCCGTGAAATACGCGACCTTATCGCCGTATTTTTCGCGCACCTTGTCCATGCGCTCGGGCTTAATGTCGCACACAGCGGTGAGCACCGCACGATCGATGTGGCCGTCGCCAAGCGATTCCACATGAGCGGTGCCCATGTTGCCGATGCCGATCACGCCAAAACGAACCTTGTCCATAATTTAAAAACCTCCTACAAAATTGGTTTTCGTTTGCTTTCCTTAATAG
>CAKUME010000251.1 GCA_934667575.1 uncultured Eubacteriales bacterium
CGGCTCCGCGGCATCGGCCGGAATCAGCAGATGGCACGGCACCGACACGTTTTCCTCCGAGAAAAAACGAAACCGGACCTCACGCGCGCCAAGCGTTTCGTCGTAGCGGTCGTATTCCACCGTGGGGCGCGGATCGGTGCGGCAGGGCTCGATTGCATCCAGCCCAAGGCGCGCAGCCAGCCGCGCCCGCGCAGCGCGCTGCCATTCGGCCGGGTCGGTTTGGCCGTTCCAGCGCATGACCGGGGTAATCGCATCCAGCAGTGCGTGTTCATGCTCCGCGGGCAGCAGCCCAAACAGCGAATTTGTGTTCATATGATTCTCCCCTTTGCGTGATGCGTTTGACGCTTTGCGTTAACCAAAAGTCCGATCCATTTCTTCACGCAGCACCGGCCAAGTGTCGTCGGCATAGAACCGGTGCGCACCGTCGCCAATAATATGATGCAGCCGGTCGCCGGCGCCCATCGCCTCATACACGCGGCGCGCTTCCGCCACGCAGGCCTGCGCGCCGCTCAACGGGAAGATGGGATCGAAGCGGCCGTTCACGACCAGCAGCGGCCGCGGCGCCACCATGGCACACAGCTCACCCATGTCAAAATCCAGCGCAATGCGCGGCACATAGTTGCACGCACAGTGCGCCATGGCCGCAATAGAATCGGCAAAGCGGCACACCGAGCACGCCGGAACCGCAATTTGGATGCGCGGCTCGAGCGCAGCGGCATAAATGGTCGCGGTGCCACCGCCCGAATTGCCCAAGCAGGTAATGTGCGCGGCGTCCACCTTCGCCGGGAAGCCCGATTCCAACACGTCGATGGCGCGCATAATGTCCCACACGCGCTCGCCGATCATGGTGCGCCCGAGCAGCAGCGCCCGCAGCGCAGGCTCCTGGCAAGCCGGGCCGTTCGGCGTGCCGCCGCGCTCGCCCATGCAGCGCTGTTCCAGAGTGAGCGCGCACAGCCCCTGCTGCAGCACCGGCAGCACAAAGTCATGGTCATCGTAGCGAATGGTCGCCGCATCGCCCGGATATTTCACCCGCGCCATCGAAACATGCATGCCCTTGGTGTGGCCCTGAATGCAGAGCACCACCGGCAGCGGCTCCGCGGCATCGGCCGGAATCAGCAGATGGCACGGCACCGACACGTTTTCCTCCGAGAAAAAACGAAACCGGATCTCGCGCGCATGGAGCTTTTCGTCGTAGCGGTCGTATTCCACCGTGGGACGCGGATCGGTGCGGTGAGCCTCGATTTGCGCAAGCCCCAGCAGCTCAGTCAGGCGGACACGCGCGGCGCGCTGCCATTCGGCCGGGTCGGTTTGGCCGTTCCAACGCATGGCGGGAGTGATCGCATCGATCAGTGCGTGTTCATGTTCCGCAGGCAGCAGCCCAAACAACTCGTTTGTGTTCATTTTGCTAATCTCCTTTTCTGTAACATTTCATTTGTCAGTTTCCAATGGCGGCACGCATGAACTTTACCGCGCGCGGCGCATTGATCAGATAATCGTCCATGCAGCCCTCCATGCTCGCGCGGCCGCAATAGGGCGTGCCGCGCAGCACCGCGCCGAACGTGCGCAGATATTCGCCACCCAGGCTGCCCGGCCAGCCCCGGTCGGGCGCTTCGGCCACATGCACATGGCGCAGAATATCCGCGTTTTCCACCAGCGAAGTGAGCGGCTCCTGTTCGCAATACATATGATATGAATCCGCGAGCAGCCGCAGATTCGGCAGGTTGAGCCGCCGCACATACGCCGCGCCCTCGCGCACGGTGTGGATCAGATTGGTTTCCTCGCTGCGCAGCGGCTCGATCACGATGGTCACGCCCGCTTCGCGCGCCCGCTGTTCCGCCCCGGTTAAAAACGCATCGAGCCGCGCCTGCGCATCTGCACCGCTCATTCCGTCCGGGATCTTGCGCGCCGTGCCGCTGCCAAACACCACGATCTGCACGCCCACCTGCGCCATCCGGCGGCAGGCCTCCTGCACATAATCCATCAGCTCCGGCCGCGTGGGATCGCAGAGAATCGGCATGGTGCCGGGAATAAAGCCGTTGCAGCACTCCAGCGGCAGCTCGCCCGCCGCATGCGCTTTTGCCAGCCGATCCAGCTCGGCGTCCGTGAGCGCCATCAGTCTTGCCGCATTGGTTTCTACATAATCATATCCCGCATCAAGGGTCGCGCGTGTGTTAATGCAAATCGCATCCACAGCGTTGGCGTTTACGTCTCCGTTCAATGCCTTCCCCGGCAGGCAGCAGCCCAATCGTATCATGAAATGATTCCATCCTTTCGTCCGATGCATTTCCGCATCCGCTTATCGTATTATTTTTTTATTATAGAAGCACACTTGCGGCACGTCAATGCAAAAATGGACGCAAATCGAAAAATCGGACGCATTACTAAAAAATAATCTTGCATTCGGCGGTTAGAAATGATAAAATTGAACGTAGCGGATAAGATATGCTCGAAACGGTTAAATCCTGCGGCTCCGTCTGTTGAAATTACCCATAGAAACGGCAATTTGCCCAAGGAAAACAAACATTTATCGTGCAGAAGCTCCTGCAAACAGGCAGATGATTCTGTGCAGCCGACAAAAAGAGCCGCTCCAAACCGTTCTCGAGCACTCATTTTATAACAGAAAGGGATTAAGATGGAAACTAATAATTTGTTTCGCGCAGATCGAGACAATTTGTCAAGCAGCGTCAACTCACGCATCACATGGGATCACGAGGTGATTCCGGCGGGCGAAAGCACGCTGCGGCTGGAGCCGTATCACAAGCACCCTCACCACGAGCTGCT
>CAKUME010000252.1 GCA_934667575.1 uncultured Eubacteriales bacterium
TTGCATTGCTGCTTTCGCTCATCATTTTCTGTGCGATTTTCGCCGACGATGAAGATGAAGCGCTGCCGGCCAAATATAATCTCCCCATGGTAGGCGTTGCGCTGGTGATTGCGGTTGGAACTAATCTCATTGTTGATTATAATGGTGTACAGCGCCTGCGCGGCCAGATCGAACGGGATAAAAAAGACATTGAATCGGTCACGGAAAACGCCGATGCGCTGATCGACAAAGCGGAGCGGGTCGCGGATAAATACCGCAGCGCCGAAACGGCGCTTTACGCCGATTTTGCGCATGCACGCCAAGCGCCGCGCCACATTCGCAACAGCAGCGACTTTAAATCGGTAATGGAAAACTACCCGGAGCTGCAATCCAATGTGCACACACAAAAGCTGCTCGAACAGCTGCAGACCGCCGAAAATGCCAAGCTGCGCGCGAAGCTCGCCTATTCCGATACGGTGGCGCGGTATAATGCTAAAATTCATTCTTTCCCCGTGGTGCTGCTGCGCCGCCCATGCAAGTGGACGGATGTCGCGATTGAGCTCGCACCCAAGGACGGCATGGTGACCGACGAAGAGCTGGGCATCTGATTCGCGTGTGTTTTGACGAAAAAACATTTTATTGCAGGAATTTATTGACTTTCCGGCAATATGTGCTATAATAGAACTTGTTTAAGGGCAATGGCGTCCGGCTATGGGATGCGTTGTCCTTTTTTTGTGGAAAGGAAGATCAAGATGTGTGCAAAGAAAATTGACTGGGCAAATTTAGGGTTTGGCTATATTGCGACGGAGAAGCGCTATGTTTCGCTTTACCGCGACGGCGCTTGGGATGCCGGCACACTTTCGGATGATCCGAATGTGGTGCTGAACGAGAGCGCCTGCGTGCTGCAATATGCGCAGACCTGCTTTGAAGGCATGAAAGCATACACCACTGCCGATCACCGGATCGTTTGCTTCCGGCCGGATCTGAACGCCGCCCGGATGGCTGATTCCTGCCGTCGGATGGTGATGCCCGTGTTCCCCGAGGATCGTTTTGTGGAGGCCGTGCGCGCCACGGTGCATGCCAACCGGGACTATGTGCCGCCCTATGGCACGGGTGCTTCGCTCTATCTGCGCCCGTTTATGTTCGGCACCAACCCGGTGCTCGGCGTGAAGCCGGCATCGGAATTTGAATTCCGCATTTTCGGCACGCCGGTCGGGCCCTATTTTAAGGGCGGCGTGCGCCCGCTTACCATTCGCGTTTCGGACTACGACCGCGCCGCACCGCGCGGCACCGGCCACATCAAAGCGGGCCTGAACTATGCGATGAGTCTGTATGCCATTGTAGACGCGCACAATCACGGCTTTGACGAAAACATCTATCTGGATTCGGCTACACGCACGCACATTGAAGAAACCGGCGGCGCCAACGTGATTTTCATCACAAAAGACGGCACCCTGGTCACGCCGAAATCTTCCACCATTCTTCCCTCGATCACACGTCGCTCGCTGCTGTATGTGGCTGAGCATTATCTGGGCATGAAGGTAGAGGAGCGGCCGGTGCAGCTCAGCGAGCTGACCGAGTTTGAGGAATGCGGCCTGTGCGGCACCGCGGCGGTGATTTCGCCGGTGGGCAAAATTGTGGATCACGACCGGGAAATCTGCTTCCCCGCAGGCATGAGCGAAATGGGCCCCTACACGAAAAAGTTGTATGAAACGCTGCGCGGCATCCAAATGGGCACCGTGCCCGCGCCCGAAGGCTGGCTGCTCGAAGTGGATTGATCCTTTTCTTTGGACCAATTTAACATGAAAAAAACAGCGCCGCCGCTCGTTAAAATGGAGCGGCGGCGCTGTTGCGTGCAGAAAATGCCATGGAATTCATCTACCCGGCCCATTTGCTCGTTCATCGCCGCACAGATATTAAAAATCCACCTCGGTGTCATAGTAGCAGCAGCAGAGCAGGGCTTCCATTTCCTCAAGCGTAGGCTGACGCGGATTGGAGCCGGTGCAGGCATCCGCAATCGCATTTTCGGCAATGGCGGGCAGCCGCTCAAGGAACACATCCTCCGGCACAAAGCCCTGTGCCGCCGGAAAGCTGTCGGCGCCATAGTGCTGGATGCAATGCGGGATGTTCAGCTCGTCGTTCATCCGGCGCAGATGCGCAATCAGCGCCGCCACTTTTTGATCTTCTCCGGCATTGCGGTCGCACAGCGCCATTTCGTCGGCAATCAGCGCATAGCGGCGACGAGCCTCCGGAATTTTGGCGTTGAATGCAATCACCTTGGGCAGGTACATTGCATTGGCTGCGCCATGAATAATGTGCGCATCATAGTCTGCAAACGCCGCGCCGGTTTTATGCGCCATGGAGTGCACAATGCCCAGCAGCGCATTGGAAAAAGCCATGCCCGCCAAGCACTGCGCGTTGTGCATGCGGTCGCGCGCCGCCGAATCGCCGTGATACGACGGAATGAGGTCGCGCGCGATCATTTCGATGGCGTGCATTGCAAGCGGATCGGTAAAGTCGGTGTGCGCAGTGGAAACAAAGGATTCAATTGCATGTGTGAGTGCGTCCATTCCGGTGTGCGCGACCAGCTTTTGCGGCATGGTTTCGGCGAGCGCAGGATCCACGATCGCCACATCGGGGGTAATTTCAAAATCCGCGATCGGGTATTTGATTCCTTTTTTGTAGTCGGTGATAATCGAAAATGCCGTTACTTCGGTTGCGGTGCCGGAGGTGGACGAAATGGCGCAAAAATGTGCTTTTTGGCGCAGCTTGGGCAGCCCAAACA
>CAKUME010000253.1 GCA_934667575.1 uncultured Eubacteriales bacterium
TGCACTGCCCAGCAGCAGCTGGGTGCGCGAAAATTGATTCAGCATTATGCTCCTCCTATCCAACGCCGCCCCGGGCGCGGTATTGCAATTTAAATCAAATAAAATACTCGATCGTGTTTTCGTCGGTGAGCGTCGTGCGTCCGTTAAAAAGCAACACCGCCTCGCGTGTGTCGCGCTTGCCCAGCGCATAGGTTTCGTAGGTGTCACGGTTAAAATACCGGAACGGCACAATGCGGTTATATGCAAACGGGTGGTCGTTCACAATTTGAATGTCCGGTTCGCGAAACGGTTCCACCTGATAATAGGGGTCGAACAGCTGAATACAATCGCCTGCCACACCGGTGAACAGCACATAATGCTCCGTTTCATCAAACAACCGCACCACCGCCACGCCGCCGCAGCGCAGTGCATCACAAATGGCGCCCTCGCTGCACACGCACACCCGCGCGCCCGAAAGGTACCGGCTGGAGATCGACATCCGCCCGGTGCGGCCCAAACCGTCCAGCCAATTGCTCAAAAACATCATCGCGGCGCGCGATGTGCCGCGCATGCCCGGCAGCCCCTCGGCGCTCGCACAGTCCAGGCAGTAAAGCATAATATTGCGCACCACTTCCGGCACAATTTCTTCGCGCTCAAACAGATAGCTGATCGCATTGAGCATTGAGGTGGGGCCGCAATCGTATTCAGTCAACTGATAATGCAGGGGATTTTTCATTGCGTTCGCAGATCTGCCCCATGAGTTTGCCGTTCCGATCGAACGGGTGGGGGAGGTCGCTCCTTTCTGCCCGGTGCGGGCGGTTTTTGCGCGGTGGGTTCACAGTGTGCGGTGGGTAATGAGCGCCAGAGTCAACTCCGCAGCGCGCACCAGCTCGTCGGCCGTGGTATATTCCGCACACGAATGGCAGTTGTTCATGCCCGATGCCACCACCAGCGCGCGCACGCCGTGAAAGAAGAAATGGTTGTTATCGCTGCCGCCGTAAGTGTCCACCAGCTGGCCGCTCAGCCCGGCCTGCGCACACGCCGTGCGAAAATGCGCGCAGACCGGATCCTCCGGAGGCACGCAATAGGCGCGGCAAAGCGGTGTGGTCGAAAACTCGACCGCAGCGCCAAACGCCTCGGCGGCGGATTGCATGGTGCGGGCGATCTGCTCCAGCCGCGCCTGCTCGGATTCATTGGAAAAGCTGCGCACCTCGCCGGTGACCACGCATTGGTCCGGCACCACATTGTCGGCAATGCCGCCCTGAATGGTGCCCACGTTCACTGTGGTATCGTCCACATGGCCACACGGAATGGCCGCAATGGCCGCCGCAGCGGCCTTCACCGCGTGAATGCCTTTTTCCGGGGAAAACGCCGCGTGTGCCGATCGGCCGCAAAACTTTGCCCGAAACGACACGATCGCCGGCGCGCGGTTGGCCGCGCAGCCCACCGGTCCGCTCAAATCGAACACATAGCCCTCTTTGGCGCGCAGCCGCGAAAAATCAAAGGTTTGAATGCCGGTGCAGTAGGTTTCCTCCGCCACATCAAACAGCACTTCGAGCGGGCGGTGTGCCGCGCCCGATTCCTGCAATGCGGTGAGCGCCTCCAAAATGACGCACACCCCCGACACGTCGTCCGCACCGAGCACCGTTGAACCGTCGGAAGTGATCCGCCCGTCCGCATGAAACACGGCTTTTTTGCCGCACGACGGCTCTACCGTGTCCATATGAGCCGAAAGCAGCAGCGGGGGCTGCGGCAGCGTGCCGTCGATATAGGCATATAAATTGCCCGCGCTGCCGCCAATCTTCTGCGCCGCGTCGTCCTCATGCGCCGCCGCTCCCAGTGCCGCGAGCTTTTGCTTCAGCCGGTCGGCCATCTGCCGCTCGCCCCGCGACGGGCTGTCGATCGCAGTCAGCTCCGCAAACAGTGCAAGCAGTCGATTTCGATTGATCATTTTCAAGACCCTTTCCGTGATTCCCGAATACGATGCGATTTAATTACCTACAAATTCGATCGGATGAATATCCAAACTACTTTATTATAATAAACCGCGCGTCGTTTGTCAATAGCGCGGATGCGCCGCGCGCAAACCGGCTTGGCAGAGCGACGCTTATTCTCCCAATGCAGCCTTTTTCCGTTTTCCTGCCAGCAGTAAACTCACCAGCATCACGACCGGGAACACGATCGCCGAAAAAACGCCGATGTGCAGATTGTTTTCAAAAGCGCTGGAAACAAAGCCGGCCAGCGTCGGGCCGCCGGCACAGCCCACATCTCCGGCGAGCGCCAACATGGCAAACAGAACGGTTCCGCCGTTTTTGATCTCCGCCGCCGCCTTGCTGAACGTTCCCGGCCAAAGAAGACCGACCGAAAAGCCGCAGACGGCACAGCCGATCAAGCCGAAAACCGGAACCGGTACAAAGGCGATGACCAGATATGCGGCAATGCATAAGAGCGCACTGTATTTCATAAAGCGATCCAGATTCAGCCGTTCTCCGTACTTGCCGTAAATCAGTCGGGCCGTTCCCATCAGAAATGCAAATGCCATGGGCCCGGCCAGGTCGCCGACGATTTTGGTCACACCCAGCCCTTGCTCCGCAAAAGTGGACGCCCACTGGCTGACCGCCTGTTCGCTCGCACCGGCACAAAGCATCATCACCATCAAAAGCCAGAAAACCGGCATATGGAACAGATCCCGCATGCCGCAGCCTTTTTCGCCTTCCTCATGCAGCGAATAGATCGGCACCTTTGCAAACAGAATCAGATTGCAAAGC
>CAKUME010000254.1 GCA_934667575.1 uncultured Eubacteriales bacterium
GGACTAAGCCGCTGCGCAGCCCCCAAAAAACATCATCAAAACAGCCGGGCGACCCTTTTATTGGGGGCCGCCCGGCTGCGTTTTGCGTTTTATCCGTTTTCCCGCAGTGCGGTGCACAGCTCATGCAGCGCGGCGGAAATTTCATCCATTTCGGCTTCGGTGTTTTCCGGCCCGACCGTGATGCGCAGCGAGGCCGCAGCTTCGGCATCCGACCGCCCGATCGCGCGCAGCACCGGGCTGCTGCCCGAAGCGCTGCCGTGATGCGCACAGCACGCCGAACCGGCCGACACGCAGATGCCGCGCAGGTCGAGCAGTGTGACCAATCCTTCGCCGTTCAGCCCGGCAAGGCAGATGTCCAAATTGCCGGGCAGCCGCGGCTGCGCCGCGCCGTTGCGCGCAATGCCGGGAATATCCTGCAATTGCGCCCATAGCCGGTCGCGCAGCATCGCCATGCGCCGGGCGTTTGCATCCATCGCGGCGCAGCACTCCGCGAGCGCTGCGGCCAATCCCACTGCAAATGCAACGTTTTCGGTGCCTGCGCGCAGGCCGCGCTCCTGCCCGCCGCCGCAAATCAGCGGTCGAATGGGCGTGCCCCGCCGGACATAGAGAAAGCCCGACCCCTTGGGCGCATGAAATTTGTGGCCGGACGCCGACAGCAGATCCACGCCGGTCTGCCGCACGTCAATGGGCAGCTGCCCCACCGCCTGCACGGCGTCGGTGTGGAACAATCCGCCGTGGGCGTGCGTGAGCTGCGCCAGCGCGGCGATGGGCTGAATGGTGCCGATTTCGTTGTTGGCCGTCATCACGGAAACGAGCGCGCGGCGGGCATCGTCCGCCAGCATCTGCGCCAGCGCTTCCGGACGGATCAAGCCGTCGGGGTCGGACGGAACCACCGCCACGCAGCCGTTCACCGTTTCGGCCCAAGCCTGTGCGCACTGCACGACCGACGTGTGCTCCAGCGCGGAATAGATCAGCCGCCGCGGCGCATCCGGATGCATCAGCACGCCGCGCAGCGCCGTGTTGTTCGATTCCGATCCGCCCGAGGTAAAAAACAGCTCGTCCGGCTGCGCGCCAATGCAGTTTGCGACGCAAGCGCGGGCGTCCTCCAGCGCCTGACGGGCCTGTACCCCAACGGAATAAATGGCCGACGGATTGCCGAAGCTGCCGCCCCAAAACGGCTCCATTGCTGCGCAGGCGGCGGGGGAGAGCGCCGTGGTGGCGGCGTGGTCTGCATAGATCATGGCGCGTTCCCCTTTTTGGTCGCGGCTTCGGCCGCCGCCACCGCCAGCCGGTCGCAGCGCTCGTTTTCGGGATGGCCGTTGTGCCCACGCACCCAATTGAACCGCACCGTGTGCCGGTCGCACAGGTCGAGCAGCTCCCCCCACAGGTCGGGGTTGATCGCCGGCTCCTTGTTGCTGCGTTTCCAGCCGCGTGCGCGCCAGCCGGCCGCCCAGCCCTTGGTGATGCCGTTGACCACATACTGCGAGTCGGTGGTGATCGTTACGTCGCAGGGCTCCTTGAGCGCGCGCAGCGCGGTGATAACGCCGAGCAGCTCCATGCGGTTGTTGGTGGTGTGCGCATCGCCGCCGGAAAGCTCTTTTTCCGCCGTGCCGAACCGCAGAATCACGCCGTAGCCGCCCGGCCCGGGATTGCCCGAGCAGGCGCCGTCGGTAAAAATATCCACATGCTTCATTTTTGTGCCGCGTCCTTTCGCTGCGGGCGCGTGCCCGCATGGTTCCGAAATATTATACCACGAATTTTCCGCGCCGAAAAGCCCCGGAGGCAATTTATTTTTTGACCGCAAAAAGGGGAGGGCGGCCCCGCGTTCGGCGGAACCGCCCTCCCAAAGAGGAATCGTGCATTCAGTTCAAATCAATACATGGCTTCCGGATTCGGAGCAGCCGGGGCCGGCGTGGGCTCCTTGATGTCCGCCACGAGCGATTCGGTGGTGAGCACCATCGACGCAACCGATGCGGCGTTCTGAAGCGCCGAGCGGGTCACCTTGGTCGGGTCAACAATGCCGGACGGGATCATGTCGCAATATTCGTCGGTCAGAGCGTTGTAACCATAGCCCACTTTGTTCGCCTTCATGATCGTGTCGATAATGACCGAGCCTTCCACGCCCGCGTTGGCCGCGATCTGACGAATCGGCTCCTCGAGCGCTTTCGCCACAATGCGAACGCCGGTCTTCTCGTCGCCCTCGGTCTTCTTGAGCAGCTTCTGCACCGCCGGAATCGCGTTGAGCAGCGCCACACCGCCGCCGGCCACGATGCCTTCCTCCACAGCCGCCTTGGTGGCCGCGAGCGCATCTTCAATGCGAAGCTTCTGCTCCTTCATTTCCACTTCGGTCGCAGCGCCAACCTTGATGACCGCCACGCCGCCGGCGAGCTTCGCCAAGCGCTCCTGCAGCTTCTCGCGATCAAAGTCGGAGGTGGTGGTTTCGATCTGCGCACGGATCTGCGCCACACGGGCCTTGATCTCGTCCGAGTTGCCCGAGCCGCCCACGATGATGGTGTTTTCTTTGTCCACCTTCACCTGGCGCGCATGGCCCAGCTGATCCATCGTGGTATCCTTGAGCTCGAGGCCCAGCTCCGAAGAGATCACCTGGCCGCCGGTCAGAATGGCGATATCCTGGAGCATTTCCTTTCTGCGATCGCCAAAGCCCGGCGCCTTCACCGCCACGCAGGTGAACGTGCCGCGCAGCTTGTTGACGACCAGCGTCGAAAGCGCTTCG
>CAKUME010000255.1 GCA_934667575.1 uncultured Eubacteriales bacterium
CGCTGGAGCTCCGCATGGCGCACAGCGCAAACGCATCGGATTATGCGCGCAGCCTGACGCTTGCCGACGCCACGGCGCACACGGCCTACACGGCGGACGGCGTGCGCTACGAACGGGAAGCGTTTGTTTCACATCCCGCTCAGGCGCTGATCGTGCGGCTCACCGCCGACCGGGCGAGCGCACTGGCATTTTCGCTCGGTTTTTCGCGCCCTGCGCCCACCGCGCAAACGGCATCGGGTCATGCGCTGTGCGTGTCGGGCACCGCCGACGGCACTGCGGAATCCATGCACTTTTTTGCCGAAGCCCGCGTGTTTTCCGACGGCACGGTTCATCCCGGCGCCGACGGCCGCTCCGTTTGCGTATCCGGCGCGCGCGAAGCGGTGCTGGTGTTTGCCTGCGGCACCGATTATATCTGCGATCCGGCGCAAAACTACCGCGGCGAAGCGCCCGCCCCGCGCGTGCGCCAAGCGCTCGACGCTCTGGGCACGCCGGATTACGAAGCGCTCCGGCGCGCGCATATCGCGGCGTTTGCGGCGCAGCTGGGCCGCACGACCCTGCATCTGGACGGCCCGCGCAGCAATGCGCTGCCCACCCTGGACCGCCTGCGCGCATTTTGCGGCGGCGCGGAGGATGTGGGGCTGATCGAGCTGTATTTTCAGTTCGGGCGCTATCTGCTGATCTCCAGCTCCCAACCGGACAACCCGCTGCCCGCCAACCTGCAGGGCGTGTGGAGCAAGGAGCTTACCGCGCCGTGGGACGGCGACTACCATGCCAACATCAATGTGCAGATGAACTACTGGCCCGCCGGTCCGGCCAATTTGATGGACTGCGCCACGCCGCTGGTACGCTGGATCGATTTGCTGCGCCCGGCGGGCCGCAAAAGCGCGGCGGCCTATTACCATGCGCCGGGCTGGACCATGGGGACCTATTCCAACCCGTTCGGCTACACCTCGCCCGGCCGGGGAAACGCCGCGTGGGCGTATTTTAACTATGCGGGCGCATGGCTGTGTACCCACTTGTATGAATATTATGCCTTCACGCAGGACCCCGCGGTGCTCGAGGCCGTGTATCCGGTGATCCGCGAAAATTGCCTGTTCAACATGAGCTCGCTCGTGGAAGACGCCGACGGATATCTGGTAACGTCGCCGTCGGCGTCGCCCGAAAATTCGTATTACGACGAAAACGGCGAGCCGGGTTGGGTGTGCGAGGGCGCATCGATGGACATTGAAATGCTGTGGGAATGCTTTACCGATATGCTGCGGCTGGGCGAAGCGCGCGGCACCGACCGCGACGCGGCGTTTTTGGCACAGGTGCGCCGCACCCGCGACCGGCTGCGCCCGCTGCGCATCGGCCAAGCAGGCCAGCTGCAGGAGTGGAGCGGCGACTGGGACCTTCATGTGCCCGAGCCGCATCATCGCCATGTGTCGCACCTGTTCGCGCTTTACCCCGGCTCGATGATGGACTGCGCCGCCACCCCCGACTGGATCGCAGCGGCCCAAAAAACGCTGGCACTGCGCGGCGACGACGGCACCGGCTGGTCGCTGGCGTGGAAGATCTGCTTCCGCGCACGGCTGCGCGACGGCAACCATGCACTGCGCCATATCCGGCGGATCCTGCGTTATGTTCCCAGCGAAGGGCGCATGAATTACAGCAATGGCGGCGGCACCTATGGCAATTTGTTTGACGCGCATCCGCCGTTCCAAATCGACGGCAATTTTGGCGCGACCGCGGGCATTTGCGAAATGCTGCTGCAAAGCCATCGCATGGACGCAAACGGGCGCTATGTGCTCGATTTGCTGCCTGCACTGCCCGACGCCTGGGCCGGCGGCGAGGTGCAGGGGCTGGGGGCGCGCGGCGGCTTTGTGTGCAGCCTCGCGTGGCAGGCGCATGCGCTTGTACGCGCAGAGATCACCGCCCGCGTTTCCCGTGCCTGCGCGGCGGCGGGGCGCTATGCCGTGACCTGCGGCGGCACGCCGGTGGAGGCGGAGTATTGCAACGGCACAACGGTTTTTTCGGCGCGTGCGGGCGAAACCTATGCGCTCACGCCGCTCCATTGACCCCGCGGTCTTGTTTTGCAGCCGCACATGGCACAAAAACCCGGACGGCGCGCCCATTGCGGCGTTCCGTCCGGGTTTTGATATGGTTCAATCGGCCTCAGATCGTTTCCGGCGCAGGATAGTCCACGCCAAAGGTTTCGGCCGTCACTTTTTTCATGCGCTGATCGTGCAGCGGCTTATCGCGGAAATCGGTGCGCACGGCGGCAATGGCGCGCACCACGTCGAGCCCCTCGGTCACGCGGCCAAATGCGGCATATTGCCCATCCAGATGCGGCGCGGGGTCGGTCATGATAAAAAACTGCGAACCGGCGCTGTCCGGATCCATTGCGCGCGCCATCGAAAGCACGCCCTCGGTGTGCTTCAGGTCGTTCTGCACGCCGTTGGCGGCAAACTCGCCCGCAATGCTGTATCCCGGGCCGCCCACGCCCACGCCCTGCGGGTCGCCGCCCTGAATCATAAAGCCCGGAATCACGCGGTGAAAAATCAGCCCGTCGTAAAAGCCTTTTTGCACGAGCGAAAGAAAATTGCGCACGGTGTTCGGCGCTTTGTCGGGGAACAGCTCGGCGCGGATCACGCCGCCGTCTTCCATTTCAATGGTCACAATCGGATTTTGCATCAAAAACTTCCATCCCTTCGGCATTTTGTGCGGACGAAAAACGCCCGGTGCGGT
>CAKUME010000256.1 GCA_934667575.1 uncultured Eubacteriales bacterium
GCTGAACAGCGCAAACACCGCGCGGAACGCTTCGCCGCTGCGAATTTCGGCGCCCGCAAGCGCATCCAGCTGTGCCGAAATGGCGGCGCATTGCTCCGCACCCAGATCGGAGCGCGCATGCAGCGCCTCCTCCACGGTGCGGATCACGGCGTCCGATTCGTTGCCGGCGTAGGGCGGCTCGGGGGCGGGGGCGTATTTTTCGGCGTGGATCTGATTCAGATACGCCCCCGCGCGGTCGCAGTCGCCCGAGATGAGGTAATTCATCAGGTATTCCATTTGCTGCACCGAAAAACCGTCGGAGCGGGAATCCGGCTTGGGCGCAATGCGGTTGAGCGGCACCTCTTCGCCGCGCAGATAGGCCGCGCGCAGCTGCTGGAGCTGCTCGGTGGCCTCCTGATAGCAGGTGTGGATCAAGCTGATGCTGTCGTAAAGGCGGCTCGCGCCCACCAGCGCCGGCGCGTGGGCCAGCCTTTGGGTGAGCTCCGCCTGAATCCGTGCCTGCACGGTGCCGCGCGCGTCGTCAGACACATTCACCAGCACCGCCAGCTGGCCGTCCAGCTCCAGCACATAAAACGGAATTTCGCCGCGCAGCGCCTGCGCAATGGCGGTCAGCTGCGGCATGGCCGGTTGGAGCGGCTGGCCTGCGCTGCCGTCGGCAAACTGCACGGGGCAAAACGTGAGCACGCCAAACAGCTCGCCCTCCAGCGTGACGCCCACCGAAGCCAAAATTTCGCGCGTGACGGGCATTTCGGTAATGCCGCCGCGCAGCGCGGATTCCATGAACCGGTCGGTGAGCGTGTCGCGCTGCTGCGCCCACAGGCTTGTCCATTGGTCGTTTTGGGTAATGGCATTGCGCAGCGTTTCGCTGATCTGCTCATACACGTCGCCGGAGCTGTTTTCGCCCACATAGGGGCGCACGATCTGCGACAGCGAGTGCAGCGGGCGGTAGTTGTGCCGCAGCAGCACGGTGCAGAGCAGCAGCCCCATGCCCATGCTGATGGCCACAAACAGCACGATGTCGCCGCGCAGCGCGGCGCTTTTTTGCTGAATGGCGCGCCACGGAATGGCCATATACAGGTAATAGCCGTTCAGCCCGGCAATGGGACGGCAAAATGCCATATAGTCTTTGCCGCTCGCCTGAAGCCGCACGGAACCGTCGCTGTGGTCAAACGGAATTTGTTCCGGGTCGGGCAGCGGCGCGTCGCCGGCCTGGGCGATCACCCGCCCGGCGCGGTTCACAATGGCTGCGCAGCGAATGTTGCCCATCAGCGTCGCGCCGAGCGCAGATTGCAGCGCATTGGCGTCCACGATCTGAAACAACGTCATGCGGGCGCTGCCGGAGCCGGGCAGCGGCAGATTGGTGACCAGCATCAGGCGGCCTTGGCTGCTGTCGGCGTTTTCGAGCAGGCACACCGTCTGAAAATTGCGCTGCCCCTTGTAGGCGTCAAAGTCCAGCTGATCGATCAGGTCGGTTTTTAATTGTCCGTTGTCCGTCATGTGCGGGAGCAGGCGGCAGTTGGCCACCGTGCTGCCGGTCACCAGCAGGTTGTCGCGGTCGAGCAGCAGATAATTCCGGCTCAACCCGGAGCGGTTGGCGGTGCTCAGTATCTCACACACGCCCGAAAGCCGGGAGCGATCCGGCAGGCGGGAAAAATCAAGATACATCAGCCCCCGCTGCTCCAGCTCGCTGCGCACACTGTCGTTGGTGCTTTTGAGCGCATCCAGCTGATCGTTGATCTGCTGATCCAGCGCTTTTTGCAGCTGCGCGCTGATGCCGCAGTATTCATCCACCATCATTCGGTCGGCGCGGTTCATCATCACCACGCCGCACAAAATGGGCACGCACAGCACCAGCAGATACGAGAGCACCCAGTGCAGCAGCACTTGGTGGCGCTTGCGAAAAAGCTTAGACGCATTGGGTTCCGTTTTGTGTTTGTGAAATCGAAATGCTTGAATTCCCATCGTGATCGCCCACCGTGTTTCTTTTTTGCAATGGATGTGATGCCGCAAAGCCCGAATGCCGGAGCTTTTGAGCATTCCCGCAGGGTACTGGGGATATTATAACATATTTCGCGCAACAATGCTACGCCGTGCGGGCCGATTTCAGCCTTTTACCGCACCGAGCATCATGCCCTTCACAAAATATTTTTGAATGAATGGATACACGCACAAAATGGGCAGCGTGGTGACCACAATGGCGGCATACTTGAGCAGCTCGCGCGTTGCTTCCATGCTGCCCGGATCGCCGCCCTGATCGGCAACGTAGCTGTCGCTCGCGGTAATCAGAATTTCGCGCAGGATCAGCTGCATGGGGAACAGCGTGCGCTGGTTCAAATAGATCACCGCGTTAAACCATTCGTTCCAGCGGCCTACGCCATAGAACATGGCTACCACCGCGAACGTGGGCAGGCACAGCGGCAGCATGATGCGGAACAGGATCACGAAGTCGTTCGCGCCGTCCATGCGCGCCGATTCCTCGAGCGAAGCCGGCACCGCTTCAAATGCCGTGCGCATCACGATCAGGTTGTAGGTGCTGAGCATGTTGGGCAGCAAAATGGCCCACACGGTGTCAATCAGCTTCAATTGGCTCACCCACAAATAGGTGGGCACCAGTCCGCCGCCAAAATACATGGTGAACATGATCAGCAGCGTGATGCCGCGGCGGAATGTGTAGCCCCGGCGCGACAGCGCATAGGCGCCCAGCAGCGT
>CAKUME010000257.1 GCA_934667575.1 uncultured Eubacteriales bacterium
GCGCAGCAACAGCCCCAAAAAGTGGTTTCGCGCCTATTTCAATCACGGGCTGATTCATTATCTATACGGCCAAAAGCGCCTGCTGCCCTGCGACATGAGTTTTGACACGTTTTTTATCGACCCCTACGGCGACGTGATGCCCTGCAACGGCACCCAGGACAAAGAAGTGATGGGCAACCTCAACGAGCAAAGCTGGGATGCGCTCTGGAACAGCCCGCAGGCCGATGCGGTACGCCGCCGGGTGCGCTGCTGCGACCGCAACTGCTGGATGATCGGCTCGGTGTCGCCCGCCATGCATAAATACATCTGGAAGCCGGCCGCGTGGGTGGCGGCGCACAAGCTTCGGGCACTGTTTACCGAGCATCCGTACAGCATGTATGAGAACAAGATCTGCCGCGATTACCGCGACGGCAAAGTGACCAAAGAAGCGCTCGACCGGTGCAGCACCTGCGATCTGCACTGTGCGGCGAACAACGGGTTGAGCGCGGCCTCGCAGGCGCAGCTGCGCGACCGCACCGGCGAAGAGATCGTGGCCGACGACCTTGCCGCGCAGATCAAGGGCTGAGCGGCCCCAAACGAAAAAGGAGGAAAACGAATGCAGCAGAACACCGAGGCGCCGCGCGCGGCGCTGTGCATTGTGTATCGGCAGAATAATTTCGGCGGGCTGCTGCAATCGCTCGCCACGGTGGACGCGGTGGAAAAGCGCGGTTTCCGGTGCGAGATTCTGCAATACAAAAAGCGCCTCCGGCTGCCGGACCGCGTGCGCAGCAGCGCCCGGCTGCTGAACCGGGTGCTCTGGAACGATCTGCTCCGCCACGCCAAGCGCAAATGGATGCAGCGGCTTCATCCCGAATACCGCCGCACGCTGCGTGCGCGCTATGCGCGCAACGATGCGTTCCGCGCGCAGTATTTCACCTGCCCGGTGAACACGGTGACCGGTTGGAACGAACTGTGCGCCGCCGGACGGGAATATGACCTTTATCTCACCGGCAGCGATCAGCTTTGGTCGCCTGCCGGGCTGCCCACAAATTTTTACAATTTGATGTTTACCGCCGCCGACCGGCCGCGCGTATCGTATTCCTCGAGCTTTGGCGTTGCGCAAATTCCATGGTACCAAAAGCGCCGCACGCGGGCGTATTTGACGCGTTTTCGTGCGATCGCCATGCGTGAAAACAGCGGAGCGGCCATTGTGCATGCGCTCTCCGGCTGCACCGTGCCGGTGGTGGCGGATCCGGCCCTGCTCCCAACGGCCGCGGAATGGGATCGGCGCATTCCGCCCCGCCGCGTGGTGCCGCAGCCGTATATTTTTGCTTATCTGCTCGGCACTTCGGCCGCACACCGGCAGGCGGTGCGGGATTTTGCCGCGCAGTGCGGCCTGCCGGTGGTCGCCTTCCGTTTTGTGGATGAATACCACCGCGCGGACCGTATGTTCGGCGATATTGTGCTCGAGGATGCCGGCGCGGCCGAGTTTTTGAACGCGGTGCGCTTTGCGGATTATGTGATTACCGATTCGTTTCACGGCACGGTGTTTTCGGTGCTGTATCACCGGCCGTTTGTGGTGCTGAATCGCTATGCAAACGGCGCGGCCGCTTCCAAAAACACCCGAATCGACAGCCTGTGCGCCAATTTGGGGCTGGAGCAGCGCCATTGCACGGCGGATGCGGCGGCCCGTGTGCTGGCGGAGCCCATCGACTTTGCGCCGGTTGAAGCGCGGCTGACGGAGCTGCGGGCACGTTCCAATGATTATCTCGATCGTGCGCTCGGCGGCATTGTGCCCCGTGCGCACGATGCGCGCGCCGATTGCTGCGGCTGCGGCGCGTGTGCGGAGGCCTGCCCGGTGCACGCGATCGAGATGGCGCCGGACAGCGAAGGCTTTGCCTATCCGCGCACAGACGCGGCGCGCTGCACGCACTGCGGCCGGTGCCGCACCGTGTGCCCCATGAAGCCTCGCCCGCGCAGCGAAGCGGTGCCGGCGGCGGAGATCGTGCGCAACCGCGACGAAGATGTGCTGCGCGACAGCACCTCGGGCGGTGCGTTTTCCGCGCTGGCTGAACCGGTGCTGCGTGCGGGCGGTGTGGTGTATGGCGCGGCGTTCGACGCGCAGATGCGGGTGCGCCATGCGGCGGCGGAAACGCGGGCGCAGCTGGCGGCACTGCGCGGTTCCAAGTTTGTGCAGAGCGACCTCACCGGGGTATATGCATCGGTGGCGGCGGCGCTGCGCGCGCGGCGGCCGGTGCTTTTCTCGGGCACGCCGTGCCAGGTGGAAGCGCTGCAATGTTATCTGGGCAGTGTGCCCGAAACACTGGTCTGTGTGGATGTGGTGTGCCGGGGCGCGGCGTCGCCGGGGCTGTGGGCGCGCTATTGCGCCGAAATGGAGCGACGGTTTGGCGCGCGGCTGCGTTCCGCCCGGTTTCGCAGCAAAACCTATGGATATCACAGCAGCACCATGCGGCTGGAATTCGAAAACGGGAAGATCTATCAAAAATCCGGGCGCGTGGACCCGATGATGCGCGCGTTTGTGCGGGATATGGCGAGCCGGCCGGCGTGTGCGCATTGCCCGATGAAGCACCGCGCGCACGCCGCCGACCTGACGATGTTTGACTGCAAGCACTACACGCCGATCACCGGCCGCCCGGACGACGACCGCGGCTACACCTCGCTGCTGATTCACACCGCCAAGGGTCGGCAGCTGCTGGAGGCGGCGT
>CAKUME010000258.1 GCA_934667575.1 uncultured Eubacteriales bacterium
GCGGTATTCCTTGTAATATTTCTGCGCATTGCGCGTGGGCGACAGCGCGGGATCGAGCGCAATTTGCTTGAGCGGCATGTCCGGCTCATAAAAATTTTCGAGCTCCACCGATTTTTCACCGCCCTTGAGCCGATACAAGTTCGCGTTGAGCAGGTCGGCACAAATGCGCAGTTCTTCGCGCTGCGCGCAGGCATCCAGCTCCGCGCGCTGGGCGTTGATCTTGCGGCTGAGCTTTTCCTGCGCAGCTGTCACGGTGTGCAGCAAGTCATGGCTGCGAACGCGCATGCGTTCCAGGTGCGCACGGCGGCCGAAAAACGCTTCGAGCAGCGCCGAATAGGTAGGAAACTCCGTGATTTCAGCCCCCGCGCCATATTGGCGCACGGGGATAAATGTGAAGTCGATCGGCTTGCCGTTTGCATCGCTGACCATGCGCGGCACACCGCCGGTCTGCACCTGATCGCGCAATGCGTCGAGCGCACGGCAAAGCGCATCCTGCTGCGCCGGGGTGAGTGCGTCGCTGTGCACGTCGCAGTCGCCGCAGGCGGCAAATTGCAGCTCGCGGCAAACAATGGGCGAAACGCCTTGCAGCAATCCGAGCAGCGCTTTGTGCAGCGGCGCCGGTTTGACTTCGGCCAGCGCCGCCGCCACGGTGCGGCTATCGGTTTCGAGCAGGTTGCGCTTATCCTGCGCGGGCGGCAGCTCGTAGGCCATGCCCGGAAGCACCAGCCGCTCCGAAGTCATTGCGGCGTCCACGCGCTTGACCGCATCCAGCACTTTGCCGTCGTGGATCAAAATAATATTGCTGTATCGCCCCATGATCTCGACCGCAAGGGTATAGATCACATCGTCGCCCAGTTCGTTGACGCACGAAAAATCGAACAGAACGGCACGCTCCAGCCCGGGCTGACGCACGGCGATCAGCTTGCCGCTGCAAAGCCGCTTGCGCAGCAGCATGCAAAACATGGGCGGCGCCAGCGGGTTTTCGGGCGTGTCGCTGGTGAACTGCACGCGCGGCTGATTCGCGCTCGCCGACAGCAGCAGCCGCCCGTTGAAGTTTTTGCTGCGCAGCAACAAAATAATCTCGTCGCGCGACGGCTGAAACACCTTGTCCACCTTGCAGCCAATGGCGTTTTCCACGATCTCGCGCCGAATCTGATGTAAAAATGCGCCGTCAAAGGCCATGGTTCATCGCTCCTTGTTTCAAATCCATTCCGAAGGGTCGGTTTCGCGTTCCGACACGAGAAAATGCACCGCCGGAAACGCCTGACGAAGCCGGGCGCACAGCGGCTCCAACACCACGCGTTCGGTACGATAGTGGCCGCCGACTACCAGCGTGATCCCCAGCGCGCGCGCTTGCAGCAGCTGGTGATGGCGCACCTCGCCGGTCACAAACGCGTCTGCGCCCGCGGCAGCGGCCTGTTCGAGCAAATCGCCGCCCGCGCCGCCGCAAAGCGCCACGCGCTGCACCGGACGCGCGCCGCGCACCCATTCCACCCGGCCGCAGCCCAGCCGACACTTTACATCATCCGCAAAGGCTTCCGGCGACTGCGGCTGGGGCAGCGCGCCGAGCAGGGCCTCGGGATTCCCGTTGTCGTATACAAACGACGCGGTGTTCGCGACACCGAGCGCGCGCGCCAAGCAGGTGTTGACGCCGCCGACCGCCATATCGAGATTGGTATGCGCGCAAATGGCGGTGAGCTGGTGCTGCGCAAGCAGATAGGCCGGATGCGCCGCCGGGAGCGCCCGAAGCGGATGAAAGATCACCGGGTGGTGGCTGATGATCAGCTCCGCGCCCTTGGATGCGGCTTCGCGCACCACCTCGGGGGTAATATCGAGCGCGACCAGCGCTTTTTGCACAATGCGGTCGCGGCTGCCCGTCAACAGGCCGGGGTTATCAAAGCTCATCGCTGTGGAAAACGGCGCGAACCGGTCGATCTCGTCATAGATCTCCCCCGCAAACACCACCGGATGCCCGCCTGTGCGTGCGGCAATTTCTTGAATTTCCGCGCGGGTTTGTGCAGCGGCAAAATCGCCCCGGGTCTGCTGACCGAAATAGATTTTGGAAAGATGGCGCAGCTGGCGCTCCGCAAACTCCTGCGCTTCGGGCGAAGCCTGCGGATGGAGTTCGCCAATGTAATCAAAGCCCGGAAAGCGCGCGTTATGCTCGGTGGTGCTGAAGTGCGCGCAAATCACGGTATACACGCGGCCGCCGTCGCGCACCGCAACCTCCTGCTCAATATAGAACGATTCGCGCACAAGGAATCGGCGCAAATCTTCGGCCGAAGACATGGCTTGCAGGATCAGGCGTTTGCCCGGGTCGCACACCCACGACGCCGCCGCCAAAATTTTGGCGATCAGCTCGCCGCCCATGCCCGCGATGACGATATCGTCCGCTTCCTCGGCACGCACCGGCGCAAGGCCGTCGCCGCAGCGCAGCGCCAGCGCGGCCCCCACGCCGCTTTGGCGCGCATGGGCTGCCGCCTGAGCCAACGGACCCTCGCGCAGGTCGGTTGCAATTGCGAAGGTAATTTTTGCTTCCTGCAGCAGCGCGATCTGCAGATAGGCGTGATCGGTGCCCACATCTGCGAGGCGTGCACCCGGGCGCACGAAATTCGCTACGGTTTGCAGCCGGGGAGACAGCTGCGCAACTGAATTCATCATATATGTTCGAGTCCTCTCTGAGCGTGTTCCCGCGCCGCAC
>CAKUME010000259.1 GCA_934667575.1 uncultured Eubacteriales bacterium
GCCCGGCGCGGAGCGACCGTCGCTCGCAGAGGGCTTTGTGACCGGCAGCCTGCTTTTTTGCGTGGGCGCAATGGCCATTTTGGGTTCGCTGCAGGCCGGCATTTCCGGAAATTGCCAAACTCTGTTTACCAAGTCGCTGCTGGATTTTTCGTCGGCGATCGTGTTTGGCGCGTCGCTGGGGCCCAGCGTGATGCTCGCGGCCGTGCCGGTTTTGATCTATCAGGGCGCGATCACGCTGCTGGCGCAATGGCTCTCGCCGCTGCTGAGCGACGCGGTAATTGCGGAGATGACCTGCGCCGGATCGCTGCTGATCGTGGCGATCGGACTGAACATGCTGAAAATTTCAAAAATTAAAGTGATGAACTTTCTTCCTGCGATTTTTTTGCCGCCGCTCCTCTGCCCGCTTTCAGACTGGTTCAGTCGGTTATTTTCGGCGTAATTCTGGGCAAAATGCGCAAAGGCATTTGCTATTTTGCGTGGTTTTGGCACAGCCCGATTTTCGCTTTTAGCCAAGCGGACGAAATTATTGAAACCATCCGAAGGATGCCCATTTTATGGAAAAAGCGATTGCAAAAAGTATTTTTTGGGCGTATAATAATGCCATCAACGATTTTAAACGGCGGCCCCCAGGGTTCCATTTTGCCGGTCCGGCGCAAAAAGTCGTGGAAAGGAAGTAATGTGTATATGAAAAATCCGGCGATCAACGCACTGATCGCGCTGGATCGCGAGGCGCAAAAAATGGTGAGCGACGCGCAGCAGGAACGGGAAGCACTGCGGCTGCGCATTCATCAGGAAAAGCAGGCAATTTATCAGCGCTATCAGGAAGAAAACGAGGCTGCGCTGCAGGAGCGGCGCACGCAGATCGCACAGGCGCACGCGCAGCAAATTGCGCAGCTGGAGCAGGATTATGCGGCACAAAGCGCGAAGCTGCGCGCCCTGTTTGCCGAAAAAAGCGACGCATGGGCGGATGCGATCGCCGCACATTGCCTGAAGCATTGATTTCCGCCCGGAAAGGAGGCTGCAACGATGCTGTCGTCTTTTTCTGAAAAAGCGATCATGACCAAGGTGAAGGCAATGTATGGCCGGCGGATTACCGACGCGCAGTATCGGGAACTGCTGCACCGGCGCAGCGTGGCCGAGGTGGCGGCCTATTTGCGCGACGAAACCGACTACCGCGACATTTTGCTCGACACCGCGCCCAATGCGGTGCACCGCGAGCAGCTCGAAAATTTGCTGCGCAAGCACCGCTATATGCAGTATCTGAAGCTGCTGCGTTACGATTCCTCGCGGTCGGACAGCTATTATCAGTTCCCGATCGTGCGTGCGGAAGCCGAGCAGCTGCTCCACATGATTCAGCTGCTGAATTTTGGCCGTGCAGATGAATATATCACCATGTATCCCGCCTATTTGGCGCATTTAACGTCGTTTTCGCTTTCGGAGCTCGCGCGGGTGCGCAGCTTTGACGAACTGCGCACGCTGCTGCACGGCACGCCCTATGGCGAGGTGCTGGCGCCGCACTTGCCCGCGGGCACGCAGCAGGCCAATTTGGCGCACTGTGAAACCGCGCTCTATCGTTATTTTTACGCGCGCTGCGATGAGCTGGCGCGCAAGCACTACGGCAAGGCGACGGTGCGCGCGCTTACGGATATCCGCGGCACGCACATGGAACTGATGAATGTTTATCTGATTTATCGCATGAAAAAATTTTTCCCGGACACCACGCCGGAAGAAATTTGCGCGATGATGCTGAACAGCGGCCGGATTCCCGACAAAGTGATGCGCGAATGGGCAAACGCGCCCGATGCCGATGCGTTTTTGCAGGCGCTGTATGCCTCGCCGTATCAGCGCTATATCGACGCGCAGGACTTTGTGTTCATTGAGTACACGGGCGAATGCATCCGGTACCATTTGAACCGCCGCTATCTGCGTTTTGGTGAAACCGCACCGGTCGCATTCACCTCCTACATGGTGCTCAGCGAGCTGGAACTGAAAAACATCACCACAATCATCGAAGGGATTCGCTACTCCGTCCCGTCGGATGAAATTCAGAAGCTGCTGATTGTGTGAAGAAAGGAGCAAAATTGCGTGTCTGTTGAAAAAATGGCTCTGGTGCAGGTCGCCGGACGCCGGGAGGACGAAAACGAAGCGATTCTTCGCGTGGCAAGCACCGGGCTTTTTCACCCGGAGCAGCCGATCGTCACGTCCGACCGCGCCGACGCATTTGTGCCGGACAATGAAGAAAACCCCTATAAACCGCTGCTGGCGCAGTTTGCAGCGGTGGATCAAGCCACCGGCAAGCGGACGGCCTATGTGCCCGCCGCAGACGATGAGCCGGTCAAACTGCACCGTATCGTGCGCTTTTTGAATCAATATCAAACGGCGCTCAAGCCGTTGGCCGATGCGGCGGAGCAGGCGGACGCCGAAATTCAGCGTGCCTCCTCGGCGCTGCAGCTGCTTGCTAAGTTTGAAGGGCTGGACATCAGCCTGGACGAAATTTTTGCGTGCAAGTATTTGCAGGTGCGGTTCGGCCGCCTGCCGGTGGACAGCTACGAAAAGCTGAACTATTATTCCGACCGCCTGTTTGTGTACACGTCGCTGAGCCGCGATGCGGAATACGACTGGGGCATGTATCTCTGCCCGCAGCAGGCGGCGGCAGAAACCGATGATATTTTCTCGTCGCTTTGC
>CAKUME010000260.1 GCA_934667575.1 uncultured Eubacteriales bacterium
CGGTTTTCGGAAGTGGGCGCGATCAGCGAAATCAAATCCACGCCGTACTTTTTGCAGATGGGATGAAACTCGTCCTTTTCTTCATACGGCAGATCCGGCAAAATCAAGCCGTCGATGCCGATCTCGCGGCAGGTGGAAATAAAACGCTCTGCGCCGTAGGAGAATACCACATTCGCATACGTCATAAACACCATGGGCACAGTCACGTCACGCCGCAGCGCGCGAACAAAATCAAAAATGAGATCAGTTGTGACTCCGCCTTGGAGTGCACGCAGGTTCGCCCCCTGGATCACCGGCCCTTCCGCGGTGGGATCCGAAAACGGAATGCCCAGCTCGATGAGGTCGGCTCCGTGTTCCACTGCTGCACGCACCGCCGCAGCGGTGGTGTCCAGATCCGGGTCGCCGCAGGTGATAAATGCGATAAATGCCTTTCCGTGATCAAATGCAGCCTGAATGTTACTCATAAAGATCCTCCCCTCTGTATCGCGCAATGGCCGCGCAGTCTTTATCCCCGCGGCCGGAAATGGTCACCACCATAATCTGATCCGGGCGCATAGTGGGCGCCAGCTTCATCGCATACGCCACTGCGTGCGCCGATTCAATGGCCGGAATAATGCCCTCGGTGCGCGCCAGATACTCAAACGCGTTCACTGCTTCGTCGTCGGTCACCGGCACATATTCTGCACGGCCGATATCGTGCAAATGCGCATGCTCCGGGCCCACGCCCGGGTAATCCAGTCCGGCCGAGATGGAATAGACCGGTGCGATCTGACCGTATTGATCCTGGCAGAAATACGATTTCATTCCGTGAAAGATGCCCACCCGGCCGGTGTTCACCGTTGCGGCCGTTTCAAAGGTATCGATGCCGCGCCCGGCCGCCTCGCAGCCAATCAGCCGAACCGATGGATCCGGAATGAAGTGGTAAAAACTGCCGATTGCATTGGAGCCGCCGCCCACACAAGCCAGCACGGCATCCGGGAGCCGCCCTTCCTTTTCCATCAGCTGCGCCTTGATCTCCCGGGAAATAACCGCCTGAAAATCGCGCACAATGGTCGGAAACGGGTGCGGCCCCATCACGGAACCCAGGCAGTAGTGCGTATCGTCGATGTGGCGCGTCCATTCGCGCATGGCCTCCGAGACCGCATCCTTGAGCGTGGCGGTGCCGGTGGTCACGGGCACCACCTCCGCACCGAGCAGCCGCATCCGATACACGTTCAGCGCCTGTCGAACGGTGTCCTCTTTGCCCATAAACACTACGCACTCCATGCCCATCAGCGCCGCTGCCGTTGCCGTGGCCACGCCGTGCTGGCCCGCGCCGGTTTCGGCAATCAGCCGAGTTTTGCCCATTTTTTTCGCAAGCAGCGCCTGACCAAGCACGTTATTGATTTTGTGCGCACCGGTGTGGTTCAAATCTTCCCGCTTGAGATAAATGCGCGCGCCGCCAAGATCCTTCGTCATTTTCTGCGCATAATACAACCGCGATGGCCGTCCGGCATACTCGTTCAGCAATTCGGTGAGCTCCCGGTTGAATTCCGGATCATTTTTGAAATGATTATACGCATTTTCGAGTTCGATCACCGCATTCATCAGCGTTTCGGGAATATATTGTCCGCCGTGAATGCCAAAACGCCCGTTGGGATTCGTCATGATAATCCTTCCTTTCGCACGGCGGCCACGAATGCCGCCATCTTTTGTATATCCTTTACGCCGCCGGTTTCGATGCCGGAGCTCACATCCACCGCAAACGGATGATATTCCCGCACCGCCGTGCCAACGTTTTCCGAATTCAATCCGCCCGCCAGAAAGTAGGGGCGGTGCATGCGGTTCAAATTGCGCCAGTCAAACACACTGCCGGTGCCGCCTGCACCGGAATCCAGCAGTACCCAGTCCGCGCTGCTGGCATTGGCCGCCTCCGCTGCCTGCTCGGAATCGAGCCGAAACGCGCGGATGATCGGCCGATCCGTCTGCGTGCGCAGCATGCGGATGAAATCCTCCGTTTCCTGCCCGTGCAGCTGCACCGCGTCGATGGTATGCGCGCGCAGCTGCGGCAAAATTTCGTCCGGCTTCGCGTTGGCAAACACGCCGACCGCCGCAATGCCCGGAGCGAGCGCCGACCGAAGCGCCGCCGCCTGTTCCGGCGCGACAAAACGCCGGCTGGCAGGCGCAAACACAAAGCCGATATAATCCGGCCGCAGGCGGTTGGCCGCGCGGATATCTTCCATGCGCGTCAGTCCGCAGAGCTTGATTTTCGTCATGCTTCGCCCCGCAATTCCGCCAGCTTGGCTTTTTTGTTGGGCGCACGCATCAGCGTTTCGCCAATCAGCACGGCGTCGGCGCCGAGCGCACGCAGCTTTTGCACATCCGCCGCACTGCGCACACCGCTTTCCGAAACGAATAGCACCTCCGGCGGAATCATTGCACGCAGGCGCGCGCTGTTTTCGGTGTCAACGGAAAAATCTTTCAGGTTCCGGTTGTTCACGCCGATGATCCGCGCACCGGACCGCAGCGCCGTTTGCACCTCGGGCGCATCGTGCGCCTCCACCAGCGCCGAAAGTCCCAATTCATTGCAGACGGCGATCATGCGCCGCAGCTCCGCTTCGGACAGGATCGCGCAAATCAGCAGCACTGCCGATGCGCCCAATTGCCGCGCCTGATAGATCATGTATTCGTCCACGGTAAAGTCT
>CAKUME010000261.1 GCA_934667575.1 uncultured Eubacteriales bacterium
GGAAATGAAGAAAAGCTACACCATTCTGGTGCCGGATATGCTGCCGATGCACTTTCGGATGATTATTCGCGTGCTGAGCACCTACGGCTACAAAATGGAGCTACTCGAAACCGATGGGCCGGAAATTGCGGAAACCGGACTGCGCTATGTTCACAACGATACCTGCTATCCCGCAATTTTGGTGATCGGGCAGTTTATGGATGCGCTGACTTCGGGGCGTTACGATCCGCACAAAACGGCGTTGGTGTTGTTTCAAACCGGCGGCGGGTGCCGCGCGTCCAACTATATTTCGCTGTTGCGCAAAGCGCTCGAAAAGGCCGGCATGGCCTATGTACCGGTCATTTCGTTCAGCTTGGCAGGCATTGAAAAACACCCCGGTTTTCGGCTGACACTGTCCAAGCTGCATGGGATGCTCTATGCGGTGCTCTATGGCGATCTGCTGATGAGCCTGGTGAATCAGGTGCGGCCGTATGAATGCACGGCAGGCGCAGCGCAGGCACTGGCGGCGCAATGGACCGATCGGCTGGGGCAGGAGCTCGGCAGCGGCAAGCGCATTTCCTATCGTCAAGTGCGGGCAAATTACCGCGCGATATTATCCGATTTTGCCCAGATTCCGATCCAGCCGCGTGACACCGTGCAGGTAGGCGTGGTGGGTGAAATTTTTGTCAAATATTCTCCGCTTGGCAACAACCACCTCGAAGATTTTCTGGTGCGCGAGGGCGCGGAAGTCACGGTGCCCGGATTGGTGGATTTTTGTCTGTATTGCGTTTATAACGGAATCATGGATTGGAAGCTATACCGCCGGGGTGCTGCCGCACATTGGCTGAATCGCGCGGCATACCGTTTTCTTTGTCGAAAAAAGGACGATATGAGCGCTGCAATTGCCGAGCAGGGCCATTTTCGCCCGCTGCCCAAATTTGACCGCACCGTTCAGCTGGCGCAGGAATGCATTGGCATCGGCACCAAAATGGGCGAAGGGTGGCTGCTGACAGCCGAAATGCTCGAGCTGGCGGAAAACGGCGTGCCTAATATCGTTTGCACGCAGCCATTTGGCTGCCTGCCCAATCACATCTGCGGCAAGGGGATGATGAAGCCGGTGAAAGCGCATTGCCCCGCTGCCAATGTGGTTGCGGTGGACTATGATGCGGGCGCAACGCGCGTCAACCAGGAAAACCGAATCAAGCTGATGCTGGCGAATGCCCGGAACCAGAAAGAGCAGGCGCAAACGGCGCACATGCCGGAAAAAACGCCGGTGCAGGTTTAAGCCGTTCCATCCGATGGACCGGATGATGCAATCCCGTTTGGACTATTCATTTTGAATCGATCAAAAAAGGAGCGCAATGGACATGATGGAGGAAAAACAGAACGGAACCACGGCCGACTATGTGGTCGCAGTGCTGCGGCGGGAAAACGGTTATGTGTCCGGCGAGGAGATCAGCCGTCGATTGGGGCTGAGCCGCACAGCGGTGCACACGGCGGTCAAATCTTTGCGAGCGCAGGGCTATTGCATTCGTTCGGTAACCAATCGCGGTTATTACTTGGAAAGCGCGCCCGACCTGCTCACGATGGGGGAACTGGCGGCGCTGCTGCCGTCGGATCGCATGGCACACATCCGGGTACTGGACGAAGTGGATTCCACCAATCGTTATCTGCGCGACTGGGCACAGGATGGCGCACCCGACGGTGCGGTGGTGATTGCCGATGCACAAACGGCGGGCCGTGGGCGGCTGGGCCGCCGTTTTGAGTCGCCGGCCGGATGCAGCGTATATTTATCGGTGCTGATGCGCCCACAGGCAGCCGCCAGCGTGGCTGGCATCACCGCATGGACGGCAGTGGCCGTGCGCCGTGCAGTGATGCGTAGCCTGCAAAGCTTTGACCATGTGTGTGTGCCGCAGATCAAATGGGTCAATGATTTGATCTTGGGCGGAAAAAAAGTCTGCGGCATTCTTACGGAGCTGGCCATTGAAGCCGAAACGGGCCACATTCAGAGCGTGGTGACGGGTATTGGGGTGAATGTGAATGCGCTGCCCGAGCAGTTTGCCCCGGAGCTGCGCGCCAAGGCCGGGTCGCTGCGTGAGGCAGCAGGCGCGCCGGTGCCCCGAGCCGCGTTTGCTGCCGCGTTGGTGGAAGAACTGGATCGGATGCGCGCGGATTATCCGGATAAACAGGACGAATATTGGGCGGAGTACCGCGCGGCCTGCGCCACACTGGGGCAAACGGTGCTGGTGCGCCGCTGTGCCCAAGGCGAAAGCAGCGAGCCACTGCCGGAAGCGCGCGCATTGGATATTACCGAAGACTTTGGCTTGCGCGTGCGCTGGGCAGACGGGCGCGAGGAAGTGCTGTCAAGCGGCGAAGTTTCCCTCAAGCCTGCATCCAGAGCGTAACATTTATTTCCCGGGCAAATGCAGAAAGGAGACGGTGTGAAGATGCGGCCGATGGGCATTATTGAATTGAATCTGCACGGACAAACGCAGTATCAGGCGCGCGTTGCGCTGAATGCCGCGCTGCGTCGTGCCGGGGGCGGTGTGTATCGCATTCGTGTGATTCACGGTTATCGCGGCGGAACGGCGCTGCGCGATTTGCTGCGGGCGGAATATGCGGCTCATCCACGCGTGCGCCGCCTCGAAATGGTGAATGACGGCGTAACCGAACTGGTGCTGCGCGAATATACCGGA
>CAKUME010000262.1 GCA_934667575.1 uncultured Eubacteriales bacterium
TACAAGCCCCGCGTAATTGGGCTCAGCGGACGAGTTTGCGCCGAAAAATGCGCGAGCGTTTCCTCAATTTCCACACGGTTTTCCACATGGAAGCGCATTGAAACGAACGACAGCGCAGGCAGCTCACGCTGCCGGTCGAGCCAGCAAAGCGGCACGCTGTTGAGCACCTCGGAGCAGCCGCCGCCGCACCGCACCGGGAACTGCGCTCCCTTGCGGTCGGTGAGCGCGCCGTGCTTTGTGCAGTGCGCGCAGTCGGTACCGTTGCGAATGGGGCAGCAGCGGGTGAGCATGAGCGGAAGCCGCCCCCAAATCAGCGCGCCAAGCGGCAGCGTGCGCCGCAGCTGCGCCATTTGCGCAAGCGTGAGCTCCGGGCTGAGCTCCAGGTCGGCCGCGCCAAGCAGCGCGAGCTGTTCCACCGCGCGGCTGTTCGCCGCGTTCAGGCTGAACCCGCCGTGTATCGTCATGCCCGATGCGCGCGCCATGGCCAGTGTGTTCAGTGTGCCGCACCACACGTCGGCAATGCCCCGTTCGCGCGCGCGCCGCAGCGCACCGACGACCGCAGGCTCCGTGCCGAACGTGCCGCGCGGCAGTGTGAATCCCACGCGCGGGCAAAGCGCCTGCGCCTGCGCAACGGCCGCCTCGGGGGCGTCCAGCGGAAGATAAATCAGCTCGGTTTGCGGCGGCACCGCATGCGGCAGCTGCGCCGGGTCGCCAAAATGCAGCCGCAGCGCCGCCTGCGCCGGGCGGGGCCGCTCCGGCAGCCGCTCCGGCGCAGCCGATGCGTCAAAGCCCACCGGCGTTTGCGCGGCGCGGGCGCGGAGCAATGCGTCCACCGCCGCGCGCCGCAGTGCGTTGAGTGCCGAAGCGGGCAGCATCACGCCGTCGTCGATGCTGCATGCAATGTCGTCGGCTTCGTTTTCCACAAAAAACGGCGTGCCGCCGAGCTTGCCGAGCGACCGCGCGGCGTCGGCCGAAGTGAGTGGCCGGGTGCGCGCCGGCTGGGGCGGGTCGGCCGTGACAAACACGGCGCGGGGGCCATCGCAAATTGACAGCACGCAAGGCGCCCCTGCGTGCGCGGTGAACTGCATCGTAACGGCAATGCGCGGCCGCTCCGCGCGGTAGAGCGTGTGCAGCTGCCCCAGCACGGCGGGCGACGCGGCCTCCACATCCTCCTTTTGGCGAATGCCGAACATGGCGCGGCCGCGGGCACCGTCAAAGTAGCCCGACGTGAAGCCCGACCGCGAAAACACGGACCGCAGCGCGCCGTGCAGCCCTTCCGGCTCCGGCTCACCGTCACGGGCGCAGCGGCAGGCGGTGACCGCCGCCGCCACATATTCCGGGCGCTTCATGCGGCCTTCAATTTTTGCCGAACACACGCCCGCATCGGCCATCGCATCCAGCTGGTCGATCAGCGACAGGTCCTTCAGGCTCAGGTCGTGGCCGGTGCCGCCCGGCGCGGCAAACGGAAGGCGGCAGGGCTGCGCGCACCGCCCGCGGTTGCCGCTGCGCCCGCCGAGCATGGCCGAAAAATAGCATTGCCCCGACACCGACATGCAAAGTGCGCCGTGCACAAACGCCTCCAGCTCCACATCGACTGCATCGGCAATGGCGCGGATCTCGCAGCCCGACAGCTCACGCGACAGCACCACCCGCCCCATGCCGAGCGAAGCGCACAGCGCCGCACCGGCGGGCGAATGAATACTCATCTGTGTGGAAGCGCTGAGCTTGAGCTTGGGCGCGCATGCGCGCAGCAGGCGGATCAGCCCCAGATCCTGCACGATCAGCTCATCCACCGGCAGCGTGCAGGCATATTCCGCGAGCGCAAGCGCGTCGTGCAGCTCATCGTCGTGCAGCAGGGTGTTGAGCGCCAGATAGACGCGCACCCCGCGCGCGTGGCAGTATTGCACCGCATCGGCCAATGCGGCGCGGTCAAAATTGGCGGCGCTGCTGCGCGCCGAAAAGCGCGACGCTCCCAGATAAACCGCATCTGCGCCGCAGCGCACCGCCGGTTCCAGGCATTCGGGCGACCCGGCGGGCGCAAGAATCTCCATTTTATGTTTCACGTTCATGGGCAAATCACTCGGTCTTTCCGCTGGCAAACGTGTCGAACAGGCTCAAAAACTCGCCGGAAAGGTCACTGGCGCGCGCGGCCGGCTCGGTCTCCTTGGGCGGTGCGGCGGGCGCCGCCGCGGCAGCCGCGGCCGTTTGCTGTGCGGTGAGCGTGCGGTTTTGCTCCTCGAGCGCCGCCGCGCACTGGTTCAAATTCGCCAGCTTGGCGCGCAGCGCCGCGTTGGCCTGCTCCAGCTCCGTGCAGCGCGCGTGGGCGGCGTGGTCGTCGGCCGCCTGCGCAAGCTGTGCACGCAGCGCGCGCACTTCGTTCTGCGCGGCTTCCGACTGGGTGTTCACCTGCGTGAGCTGAGCGCGCAGTGCCTGAGCCTCGGACTCCTTTTCCGCCCGCGCACGGTCTGTATCGGCCAGCTTGGCGCGCAGCTCACGGGCTTCCGTTTGCGCACGGTCGTTCATGGCCTCGGCGGCGGCGTTGGTATTGTTCAGCGCATCGTTCGCCTGCGTGAGCTGACTGCGGAGCGTTTCCAATGCGCTGTTTTTCTCATCAAGCTGCGCGTTTGCGCCGTCGAGTTGGGCAGTTGCATCGGCCAGCTGCGCGCGAAGCGA
>CAKUME010000263.1 GCA_934667575.1 uncultured Eubacteriales bacterium
CGGGTGCACCGCCGGTGCCTTAATGGTTGTGAAGTGATGATCTTTCACACGAATGGTCACGCTTGCTTTGTCTTTAATACCCAGCGAAATATCGCCATCCACCGTGTTTTCCGCCGAAATGCGCGCAATGGAATCCGAGTTGGCCAGCCCCGAGATCGCACCCGCGATCACATACATGGTCAGCAGCGTGTTTTCCTCAAAAAACGCGCGATCCGCCAGCGCTTCCTCCGACGGGCGCAGCACCTCCGCCAGCCGGTCGGTGAGCTGCGTGAACGGCCCGGTGAGAAACTTGAGCAGCGCCACCACGCCCTTCACCGGCACGCCGGGTTTTCCGCTGTCGATCATCCGATTGAATTTTTCGTTGGACGCAAAGTCCATCTTGCAGGTGCAGCCTGCACTGCCCTCGGTTACGCGGCAGCCATCCTTTGAAAAATGAAACGTGCGGCAGGGCCCGTCCTTCACATCAAAGCAGACCGCAATCGGTTTGGCGATTGTTTTCACTATCGCATTGGCCTTTGCATCCAATGTGCAAAGGTTTTCGAGCGCACCCAGCACGCCATACATATTGGCGTAGGCCATCGCTTTGGGTTCTTTCATGGATGATTCCTCCTTACCCGTGCGCCCCGCATCCACCGGAACGCTCGTTTGAATTTTATTTTATAATTATACTATGAGGCGACGGTGGTGTCAATTGGTCCGTGCGGATTTTGACGATTCTTGAAAAATTTGCAATACCTCTTGACAATCAATACTATGCGTGATATAGTATTATGCAACAGGAGGTGTGCTATGGATGCGCAATTAAAACGTGGGCTGCTGGAAGTGTGCGTGCTGGCAGCCATTAAAAACGCGGATTCCTATGGTTACCGGATCATTAAGGACATCCGACCGTTCATTGAAATTTCGGAATCCACGCTTTACCCCATTCTGCGGCGGCTGGAGGGCAATGCCATGCTCACCGTTCACGCGGTGGAGCACAACGGGCGGCTGCGAAAATATTACCACATTACGCCGCAAGGGCTTGCACGGCTCGAAGCCTTTCGGGCGGAATGGGAAGAGCTTGCCGCCATTTATCAATTTGTGGAAAGAGGGACTTCATCCGATGACAAAAGCTGAATTTTTTGCGGCGCTCCGGCGTGCGCTGGACGGACTGCCCGAGGAGGAAATCCAGAAATCACTGGATTATTATGAAGAAATGATCGACGACCGCATGGAGGACAGCACAACCGAAGCGAATGCCGTGGCCGAAATGGGGCCCGTGGATCGCATTGCAGCGCAGATTATCGGCAGCACACCGCTGCCCACTCTTGTAAAAAACAAAATGGCCCCCCGCCGCGCACACGCGGGTTGGGAGGTCGGATTGATCGTGCTGGGCGCACCGCTATGGGGTTCACTGCTGCTGACGGCAGCCGCCGGACTGCTTTCCGTTTTGCTTGTGCTGTGGTCAATTGCTGCAGCCGTGTATGCGGTGGATGCATTATTTGCTGCGGCGGCCATCGGCTCGGTAGTAATCTGCTTTGTGCTGCCCGCCACCAACGGGATCGCGGTCGGTTTGGCCGCTGTGGGCTGCGGTTTGTTTTGCGCGGGCGCGGCCATTCTGCTCTTTTTCGGTGCCGGCTGGTTGGCTCACGCCATGTGCTGGGTCAGCCGAAAGCTGATGCTCGGCGTGAAACTCTGCTTTGTGCGAAAGGGGAATGTGCAATGAGTTCCGCAAAAAAGAAAGCGCTCTGGATCGCGGGCGTACTGATGCTTGCCGGTGCGCTGCTGCTGTGCGGCGTGTTGGTGGCCGCCCGTTTTGATTTCAGTCGGTTGAACACGGTTCATTACCAAACTTCCACCTACTCGGTGGAGCAGGAATTTTCCAATATCCACATCGATATTCAAAACGCAGATGTGGTGTTCGATCGTGCCCCCGACGGCCAAGCCCGCGTGGTGTGCACCGAACGCGCACCGCATACCGCCTCGGTAACTGTGCGCGACGGCACGCTCACCGTTTCGCAGCCGTCGGTCGAATCTGCGAAGTGGTATCAGCATATTTACGTTTATTTCGGCCAAGAAACCGAACAGATCAAAATTTATCTGCCGGATCAATCATTCGCAGAGCTCCGCGTGCACACCACAAGCGGTGATGTAACGGTTCCCGAAGATACGGTTTTCGATCAAATTTACATCGAAACAAGCGCAGGCAATGTGAAGGTCAGCGCCGCCGCTGCAAAATCGGAAATCGATGCAAAAACAAGCAGCGGAAATTTGAATGCATACGGAACCAATCATGCACTCCGGCAACTCCAACTTTCTTCCGGCAGCGGCGACATTGTTGCGGAGGATCTGTCGCTTTCATCGCGCCTAACTATGCGTACACAAAGCGGGGAGCTTCGCATTTCCCGCTGCAAGGTGCTCGACCTGTCGGCTGAAAGCACCAGCGGTGATATCTCGGTTCTGCAAAGCACCATTCAAGGCTCCGGCACCGTGGAAACCCGAAGCGGCGATGTGCGATTTGCTCAGGCTGAAATCGGAACGCTCGGTGTAACCACCCAAAGCGGCGATGTGACCGGCTCTTTGGCTACCCCGATGACCTACGAAACACACACCAATTCCGGCTCAGTTACCGTTCCGAAAAACGGGCACGGCGGGCAGTGCACGATTACCACCCAAAGCGGCGAC
>CAKUME010000264.1 GCA_934667575.1 uncultured Eubacteriales bacterium
TTCTGGCGGTTTGCCGCACGCCGGGCATCACGCAGGAGGAGCTGGCTCGGCATATTTATGTGGACAAAAGCTGCGTGGCGCGCCGAGTGGCGCAGCTGGAAGCAGACGGTTTTGTGACACGGCAGCCCTGCGCGCAGGATCGCCGCGCGGTGGGCGTTTATCCCACGCAGAAGGCGCTGGACGCGCTGCCGGAGGTTCGCCGGGTGATCGGCGAATGGAACGCGCAGATCACGCAGGATCTCACCGAGGCGGAGCGCGCACAGCTGGCGGAAATGATCGAAAAGCTCGCTCGGCGCGCCCGGGAATATTACGAGGATCGCGAGGTGCCGTTATGAAATTCATTGGGCGCTATGTGCGGCCGTTTGTGGGCATGATGCTGCTCGGGCTGCTCATCAAAACCGTCGGCACGCTGATCGAGCTTGCGCTGCCGTATATTCTCAGCTACATTCTGGACGAGGTGGTGCCGCACGACGGGCGGCTCGCGCGCATTGTGATGTGGGGCGGCGCGATGGTGGGCTGCGCGATGATCGCATGGGTGTGCAACGTGCAGGCCAACCGCATGGCGTCGAAGGTGTCGCGCGACTGCACCGAGCGCATTCGCCACGACCTGTTTTATCGCACCATGACGCTATCGGCCACGCAGATGGATCGGTTCACCGTGCCGTCGCTGGAATCGCGGATGACCACCGATACATATAACGTGCAGAGCTTTATCGGCCGGGTGCAGCGGATGGGCGTGCGCGCGCCGCTGATGCTGATGGGCGGCGTGATCGTCACATTGATCATGGATCGCGCGCTTGCGCTGGTGATGCTCGCCATTCTGCCCGTGCTGTTCGGCGTGGTGCTGGCCGTGTCGCGGTTTGGGGTGCGGCTGTATGCGCGCGTGCAAACCGCGGTGGATGGCATGGTGCGGGTGGTGCGCGAGGACGCACAGGGCATCCGCGTGATCAAAGCGCTTTCCACCGTGCCGCAGGAACACCGCCGTTACGACGCCGTGAACCGCACGCTGGTGCGCAGCGACAAAAAGGCGGCGTTGATCATGGGCACGGTGAACCCCGTGATGAACCTGCTGATGAATCTGGGCATCACGTTTGTGGTGCTGATCGGCGCACAGCGCGTGATGCATCAGCAGACCGAGCCGGGCAAAATCGTTGCGTTCACGCAGTATTTTACCATGATTTCCACTGCGGCGCTGTCGGTGACACGCATTTTTATGATGTACACCAAAAGCGCCGCGTCGGCGGCGCGCATTCAGCAGGTGGTGGACACGCCGCCGGACATGACGGTGCTGCCGGACACCGGCGCGCGCGTGCCGGCATTCATCCGGTTCGACCACGTGTCGTTTTCGTATGAAACCAGCCGCGACACCCTGCGGGACGTGAGCTTTTCACTGCCGCGCGGCGGGAGCCTGGGCATCATCGGCGCAACGGGCAGCGGCAAAACCACGCTGCTGAATCTGCTGCTGCGCCGCTACGATGCCGCCGCCGGCACGGTGTATCTGGACGGGCGCGATGTGCGCACCATTCCGGAGGCGAAGCTGCACGGTTTTTTTGGCATTGCGATGCAAAACGATTTTCTCTATGCCGATACCATTGAAGAAAACATCCGGTTTGGCCGCGCGCTGACGCACGAGCAGATCGTGCACGCCGCGCGGCTTGCCCAGGCCGACGAATTCATCCGCGCGTTTTCGGAAGGCTATGACCATCTGCTCAGCCCCAAAGCAACGAATATTTCCGGCGGGCAAAAGCAGCGGCTGCTGATCGCGCGCGCACTGGCCGCCGATCCGGCCGTGCTGGTGCTGGACGACTCTTCGTCGGCGCTCGACTACAAGACCGACGCGGCGCTGCGCGCCGCCATTGCGCAGGAACGCGCACACACCACGCAGATCATTGTGGCGCAGCGTGTGAGCTCCGTGATGCGCTGCGACCGGATTCTGGTGCTGGAGGACGGAGCGGTGATCGGCGACGGCACCCACGAACAGCTGATGTGCCGCTGTCCGGTTTACCGCGAGATCAGCGAATCTCAGATGGGAGGTGCGATCCTTGACTGACGCAACACACAAAGCGCCCCTTTCCCGCACCGCCAAGCGCGGCCTGCTGCGCCGGCTGCTCGGCTATATTCTCGAAAACGCGCCGCTTGCGCTGCTTGCGGTGGCGGTATCGCTCGTTTCGAACTATCTGGCGCTGCTGGGGCCGCGCTATTTGGGCCGCGCCATTGACGCCATTCAAACCGACACCGGCGTGCAGATGCCCGTGGTGTGGCAGAGCTTTTGGGGCATGCTGATCTGCTACGGCTGCGCCGCGGTGCTGTCCTATGTGCAAACGCTGGTGATGGTCACGCTGGGCCAGCGCATCACCTACCGGATGCGGCGGCAACTGTTTGAGCATCTCACGGCGCTACCGGTATCGTATTTTGACACGCACACCACCGGCGACATTGTGAGCCGCATTTCTTATGATATCGACACCGTGAACGCGTCGCTTTCCACCGATCTGATCCAGGTGCTCACCAGCATCTGCACGGTGCTCGGGTCGCTTTGGTTCATGCTGAAAATTTCGCGGCCGCTGATTTTGGTGTTCGCCGTCACCGTGCCGATTTCGCTGATGTTCACGCGGCTGAAGGCCAAAAAAATTCAGCCGCTGTTCCGCGCCCGCTCCCGCAA